>DAOSUS010000015.1:0-14676 GCA_035378955.1 Candidatus Hydrogenedens sp.
ACAAAAGCAATGAAGAAGATTAATAAATATTGGGTTATCATTTCTAAACAGAATGCGGACTTAATCATCACAGAAGATATATCCCAAACCCAATTACCCAAAGAAAAAGTAATATTTTCTGCGTCTCCCGGAGAACAAATCGGTAAAGTTCACTTTTTATTACCCTATACAAAGGAAAATCTCAATTGCATAGAAGAGGCCTATGCGAAATACACACCCTGCACAAATCTGGATACAAATTCTGCATCATCTTTATTAAGTGAACAAGAGCGACAGGAAGGTTTCATTCCATTATTTGATGGGAAAACAATAAATGGATGGTGGTATTTAGGAGACAATCATAATTGCTTTGCAGTTAATCCTGAAGGGTTTATTGAATGGAAAAGCAAGGGGGGTAAGGCGTTAATGTCTTGTGAACGATATGATAATTTTATTTTACGATTGGAATGGATGGTTGAAAAAGGAGGCAATACAGGAGTATGGGTTAGAGCACCGCGTGGGAGTAGAGCATCTAAAATTGGATTTGAAGTGCAAATATTAGGTGATAGTGATACAACCGCATTAACCGATGATACGACGGGTGCGATATACAAAGTAGTTCCGCCGAAAGTAAAAGCCATGAAACCTGAAGGGCAGTGGAACGACCTTGAAATCATTTGTAACGGACCGTATGTTAAAGTAACATTAAACGGACAGGTGGTACAGGATATTAATTTCGACGAAATAGAAGAATTAAAATATCGCCTACGGAAAGGATTTATCGGTTTGACCGACCATGGAAATTATTGCGGGTTCCGAAACATTCGAATAAAACCTCTATAATTGGAGAACCACAATGAAAAGATTTATTCTCTTTTCAAAATTTGTATTTGCACAATTTATCCTACTGGTATTTATTTTTACTCATACGGCTTGTGCAGTAGAACCGATAATTAATAGTGAGACACAAATAGAACACGGGGTTGAAGTGGTCTCCGTCGAGGGGGATTGGAATTATCAGATTATTACAGCTCGTGTTCCATATATTGGGATTGAAGGTGATAATAAAACGGGACTGGCAAGGCTTGTTGTTCCTGTTCGCCAATTAAAAGAAAATAATAAGCTGCCCGCATTCTGTCATGTGCATTATGAAAAAGACATAGGAGGGGCAAAAAAATGGGCAAAAAATGGCTGGCTTGTTTCAACCGCGGTTTATACTCCTGCGGATGGAGAATCACCCATAGACGCTGCTTTAGGTAATGGTTATAATTTAGCACGGGCTATTATCCAATGGATTAAACGGATACCTATCGTTGACAAAACTCATATTCTCATTGATGGTGGTAGTCAGGGAGGATATATGGCTCTGGCAATGAGTGCAGACTTATTCCCTGTAATTGCCACTCATGCGGATGTACCTGTGGTAAATTGGGCGTATAATTTTGCTTATTTTGAGGCGAATAGAGGAATTGCAGGGGTTGGGAAACCTATAGACCAATCTCCAATGCCTGTGCTTGCAAGTGTTATTGGTCTGGCGGATATGTGTTATAAATACTTTCCTAAAGATTTAAACCACGAATGCTGGCATTACCTAAGTCCTATTTCTTATTTAAATTTAATAACAAATCCGGTAATGATAACCTGTGCTACGGGTGATATGCTTGTTCCCATTGAGCAAATGACACAAAAATATGTAAGGGAATATGATACCCAGCAGTTCCCTGAAGGATTTACAAGAGACTTTAAAAATCTTCCTTTCTGCTCACTTAGTAAAAAGGTGTTTGAGGAACTTATTCCCGAAGATAATTATGAAATATTTTTGCTTCAACCCCAAAAAAATAGTTTTGAGATTACTCGTGAGATGTTAATCAATAACAAACTAAAGCCAAAAGCCCGTCCTGAAACTGCCGATAAACCATGGAGTAAAACCAAGCAGTGGTCTCTTGTATATCTCGATGAAGGGGGACCTTCCCCTGTTGCGGGACATACCAAGATGGAATGGGCTTTATCACCCGATAGTTTTACAGAATATTACAAAACCGCTTCTCTGTCTCCTTCTGTACTTACTGTTGATAAACTGGAACATTTATTACGAAGATATAATGGTGAAATGGAGAGACAAATTTTGCTAAATAACGGCAATCCCGCACATAGATTAAACTATCCCCAACTGGAACAATTAGATGTTTTAATTTCGCTCTCTGAATTTGCTCGTATCAGTGAGGAGCATAAGAAACATTTAGAGGAAACTTATGAACAATCCTCTATTAAACCTTTTGGTTCTTCTATCAATGAATATCTTATGAAAAAAGTACCTATGTAATTTGTCATAACAAAAGATTTTTCGATATTATTTTATCTCTATAGAATTCACCAAAATTTAATATCAAAAAAAACGGTGGAGGAGAAAATAATGCAAACTTCATTGATTATTGAATCCAATGGACGCGGAAAAAGTGAATTAGACCGCTTACTGGAACAAGGCTGGACAGTGGTATCTATTACACCCAATCATGGAAAAAGTTATAATGACTTCTTGATTATTTTAGAGAAAAAAGGCGATTCCGAATCGGATAAAAAGGAAGATTAAATTCTTTTAGGAAATTATCCTTTAAACAATCTGTTTCACAAAGAAAATCATACCGATTACGATACACCATATCAATACAAAGCCAATCATACCTGTTAAAGAAGGATACGGGATTTCTATATTTTTGAAAGGTAAAAGTTTTTTATGCTCACCGGGTTCAACTCCTTCGGGAAGGGTAAAAGGAGCAATATGTCTTTCCCCTCTCTTAACAGGTGTATATAAACATCTGTATATTCGATTTAAATTCTCCTCAGAAATGGGTTTCGTGACTAAACTTACCAGAATACCCAGTGAAAAACCTGTAGTCAGATAAAAGGTCATTTGCCATGAGAGCCTCAATTTTTCCTGCCATAACATGAACTCGGGTAGATTTTGAGCAGCCCACCCTTGAAATGCAGGAAGGGAAGTAAGGACAAATACAGCAAAACTTCCGAGTGTTGAAGCCCATGCCCCTTGAGGAGTCGTCCGTCTCCAAAATAAACCTAACCAGAAAATAGGACCCATCATCGCTTGCAGGGAAAAAAATATTTCTAATCCACGGGGAACATTTGGAACTTGAAAAGCAAAGAGAATCCCAACTGCTACAATTACAATAGAGGTAATTCTGCCCACCGTAATATAGTGTTGTTCTGGCTTATCTTTAACTAAATAACGCTTATAAAGGTTTTGTGTAAATAAAGCCGATGAAGAAACCATAAAGGCATCGCAGAAGGACATAACAGAAGCCACCAGAGCAGATATAAATAATCCCAACAATCCAGGGGCAACACCCGGTAGAAAATCACGGGCAATCATACCAAAAACCTGGTCTGTTTGTCTTCCGGTTAAATTTGGATATAAAGCAATGGCACAAAGTCCTGTAAAAGTCCAAGCAATTGTGCAAAAACGCTTTAAAAGATTTCCCCCGGTTAACCCAACCCGTCCGTCCATCTCCGTTCTGCCTGCAGAACAATTTCCTAAAATGTGTGGCTGTGTAACAACACCTACCAGTGCATTAAAGCAGAGAATAATAACATAAAAGAGGTTAATTTCTCCCGGTGCAACTAATTGCAGCATTTCTGGATTGCTAATTTTATCCCGTAACCCTTCAATGCCACCTACTGCACGGAATACAAGGGGTAATAGCATAAAGGAGAAAATGACTGTTAATATTCCTTGAACAAAATCTGTAATAATTGCCGCTCCCAATCCACCTGCTACTCCATATAGGATAAAAATTCCACTCATAAAAAGGATAGAAATATATTTTGGTATAGCCCCGCCTGTTAATGCTTCGATTGTAGCACTGGCACCTAATTGAATAACCCCGATATTAACCGTTAACTGTATTACCCCAACAATAGCATAGAGAGCCCCAACTCCAGGGCTGAAACGTGCTTCAAAATAATCGCCCATCGTAAGGATACGCATCCGCTTTAATAAAGGAGGTATGAGCCAATAGAATGGAGTGCAAAACAGCCATAACCATTGATACCAGATACCTGAAATACCGTTGGTGTATACCTTTGAGGATACGCCTACAGCATCATTACCACTGGTTCCTGCCCCAAAAGAGAAGAACACCATGGTAACTTTACCAAACCGATTTCCTCCCATAAAAAAATCATGCATGTTGCGAATATTTCGGGCAAACCAGACACCTATAAAAGAAATTACCAAAAAATACAAAAAGATAGCTGCCCAATCAAAAATGGTCAATCCTAACATCTATCTATTCCTATGTAGTTTGCAAATTATTTTGAGGGAAAACAAATAATAAAATCATTTCACCTGAGTTCAATTTTAGATGGTTTGGAGGGTTCACAGGTTTCACTTCTGCGGTTATAGGGTCTAACCATAAGAAATCTCCTTTCTCTCTTACACTCACTTTCGCTTGTATTTCCTCTTTACCTTCATTAAAAAACAAATACCCATGAATTCCTTGAATAATCGCATGACGATATCGGATATTTGCTGTTGAAGGATACAAAAGAACATCGGGTTGAATTTTATTTCGTATAAAATCTAACAATTTTTGTGGATTATCCGCATGATGTTTTATCTCTGATAACGACTTCTGATAAGTAATAACCCTTTCCGCCTGAATTATAGGTTCTAATTTTTGGGTTAGTTCAAAAGGAAGTTGGTCTATATCATCAACGATAAGTAGAGGATATTTCATAGTAGAGACTTGAATACCCTCAGGAGTAATAATAGCGGTATTAAGGATTGTTTCTATATCCAGATAAAAAAAGTCAATTTGGTTCTCAAACAAAACTCGGGCTGCCATCCATGGGAGATATTCCACATCGGCTAATATGGCAATATCTGCCACAGGAGTTCCCTCTCCAACAAACCAGCATAGCCGTCTGCATTTATCAGCATAGTTTTTATAATTATTCCACCATACATTATGAGGACCCACATCCGGTGGGCGTTCATCTCTGCGGGGTCCTTCAATAGAATAATAGAAAGCATGGGGAATTAATAAATCTACGCCACGAATCAATAACCAGCCCGTTAACCATTCCATTTCTTCGTATGTAAAATTCCAGCCGTAGGCCCCAAAACATTCGTTCATATTTCGTTTGCGATTGTAATGTAATTTTGCTGAAGCACTACATTTCGGACCTGTGGATTCCGGACCTTCTATACTATTTTTATTAAAAGGTTCTACCCAGCGCCAAACGATATCTTGTCCCGGTATATGGAAATATTTAAGCGTATGAATATCCATAGGGCCTTTGGGATGTCCTGTTAGTGCAACGCCATGTTTCTCGCACCACTTGCTATAAGGCATATAGAATGCATATTCTAATCGCTTTTGAATGGCCCGATTAAAATCTTTTCGCACCTTTTGGGCTTCACTCGATTCTTCTCCCCACAACAAAGGGATACAAGGTTTAAAATCATACCCTACATTTTTTGAGATAAAATCAAGCATACCCCATGTCCATGGGACAGCATTTTTAATGGCTCTTCTACCCAATGGATTGGGTTCATCGGTAAAAATGCCGATAACTGTATTTCCGAAATAATCTTTAAACTCTGCATAGTATTTATCATGAACTAATTCAAAAAACCGTTGCACAGCATCGGGATTTAAGATATCCCCCGCAGGAGGTGCTTCTGGTTCACCATCATCCATTCCGAAATGAACACCCCGAATGGTACCCATAGAACGGGTATGTACATATTCATATTTGTCTGTAAGTAATATCAATTCTTCATCATCTTTCAAAGGGATAGCACTTTTTTCACGACGAATTAAAGCACGGGCAGAAAAAAGGGGATTACTTTCTACTACTTTACCTGCACATGAACCCGAAGGATACATTCCCTCATCATAAAGAATTATTCTCATATCTTTTGCATGAGCAAATTCTATAATAATTTTTAAGAAATAGAGCCAACGCTCTGACATAAAGCCAATAGTTCTGGGAAGTCCCATACGGGGGTGAGGAACAAGCCCATATACACCGTGCGTTATAAAATCGTTTAAATATTCTTGAATTTTTTTCTCTTCTAATTCGTCATTTAAAAACCAGAAAGGCATTAAAGAATATTTATGTGGAGGCTCTTGAAATAATTGGAGCAAATTGTCTTTTCCCATGATGAATTAAACCTGATTTTTTCATTGTTCTATTTATAAAAAAATTTCACATTTGAGCATTATTATAATGTAAAATAACATATAGAGGAGTGACCTGAAAAATGGTATATGACACAAAAATATCGGAAGAGGCAGTAAGTCAGACAAAGTTAATTTCTGCAGATATACCTGCAGACCTATGCACTAAACTACTACAACAATATGGAATGACTCTTTATGAAATTATCTGGTTTGAAAAAGATATAAACGACACTCAGATATTTAAATTATTACGGCAGATAATGGACCGTGGCTGTGAACATATTAATTCTCCCTCTATTTTAACTCCGAAAGTATCTCTCTTTTTTACCGCCCATCAAATTATTAGTGAAATGAGAAAAGATACAACAAATAAAATAGAAAAAAAGGACGACAATACTATTTTTTCAATCCCGATGGTTCATGCAATTCGGCAACTTCCCTTTGAGAAAAGGTTTATCTATTTATTACGAACCAAAGAAAATTTTACATATAGGGATTTAGAAACAGTAACGATTCGTCATCGTGATGAAATAAGTTTATTTCTTACAGAAACAAGGGAATTTTTAAGAATTCAATTATGTAAAGAAGCCCTATTACCTTTCTCTAATAATTCAGATTTATGTTCCGAAATTTATAAATATCTATCTCCTTATTTAGACAACGAATTAAATGCTCTGAATATTATGGAAATAGAGAGACATCTTTGCGAATGTGATAAATGCCTTCAAATCCTTGCAGACCATCAATATATTCATAAACAGGTTAATAATTTGTATCTCATTTCTGATAAAGAATTGTTATCTCATTTCTGGGCGGAAACGAATCTCAACAGAAAACAAAAAAATGGGAATTCTTCTGAAAATAATCAGAGAAAAACATCTCATAAAAAAAATTTTTATTTTTTCTCCTGGATACGGAATTTATTTCGCAGGAAAAAGTAATGATTGGTTCTCCCAATTTCTCCTAATTATGGAATGATGGTATTCACTTGTTTTGTTTCTTTTCATTATTATTTTCAGGAATTGTAGGCAAATAATTATAGACCCATTCTAAAAATTCGGGTGTTTCTTTGATAATTTCAAGGTCAGGGTCATTTTTGGCATCATAACGAAAATCGGGATTTTTATCAAGAGCTTCTTTTAAGTATTTCAATGCGGATTGTTTGTCTCCCTGCAATGCTTCAAGACATGCAAGGTTATAATAGAGTTTCCCATGTTCGGGAACAATGGAAATAGCTTTTTTGTAATACTCTTCCGCTTTTTCATATTCCCCTATCTCTACTAAAAAGTTTGCATAATTGTTATAGGCATTCAAATCTTCGGGGTCTAATTTTAATGCTACCTCAAAGTTTTCTTCGGCTAACTGTCTGTATTGGGTATCTTGCGTATTTATATATTGGTAACGATAAATAGTAGCTAAGAAAGAATGGTAACGGGCTTTTTGAGGATTACATTCTACAGCCTTTTTTAAGTATTCTATTGACTTTTCAATAGAAATGATATTGTATTTAAATCCAATATAACCTAAATAAGAATAGGCTTCGCACCAATCGGGATTTTTAGAAATAATTTCATAAAGCTGGTCAAAAGATTTAGCAAATTCCTGTTCCCGAATAAGTTGAACAGATGAAACAAATAATGCTTCTATGGAGGTATCCTTTTGTTTATCAATAGCAACACAGGCTTCACGAACAGTTTGTTTAGTTTGTTCATAATATACAAGCGGGTCGTCATCTAGAAAAAATAAGGCTTTTTTTAATAAATCAGAATAGTCTTCCTGTCTTAGTGTATAAATAGGGCGATAAGCATGGAAAAATTTTTGGAACTGTTTTTTTATTATGGAAAAAGGATTAAAATGTAATATAACGGAAAGCGAGAAAAGACACAACACGAAAAAGACTATTATATTTCGTACCCCATTTTTCATACCTGTCTCCTTTTATTAATTTCTTTTTATTATTCTACTACTAACACATCAGAGAATATATTACCATAATAGTAATTAATTTTCAAATAAAAAAATTAATATTTTTCTATATATCCTAATTTTTTAAGGATTTCAATTACAAAGAAGAGGGGTCCAATTAATAGTTGGATTAAATTATCTGTAAAGGCAGGCCTTCTTTTCTCAAAAACTGTATGTCCGATAAATTGGAGTATCCAACCTCCGATAAAGAGAAGCAAAAAAAGGCTGATATTAAGTTTCCAGGATAACAGACTAACCCAAAATGCAAGTATTAACAGAGGAGCAATAACAACAGCCATAATAATAGCAATTGTCTTGTCAAGCAGTAAATAGTAGATAAAAACGGCTATTGTAAAAAGTAAGGAAGCGTTAAGCCACCATGGCAAAGAAGGATGGCGAAACTATGAGAAGAAAAGAAGTATGGAAAATATAATTACAGGAATCCCAAAGTAATGAGTTAATCTGTTATACGGGTTTTTATGGTAACTGGCATATATATCTACCTGTTCTTTTAAGGTTTTCATTATTCTTTCCTTTTTTATATTAAATATTAAAACAACTAATTCACGGATTTTTATTTCTTTTTTTAAGGTAGGTTTAGGACAGCATCGGCTTTTTTCTTAAGGTTGTGACAGACAATATCTGGGGTATTCATTAGAGTCAGCACTTCCAATTCTGCACTTTCCACCATATCACGAACTTGCTGCCAACCTGAGAGATTTGGTTCTGGTCTCGCAAATTTAAGACAATCAAAGGGCACTTTGGTATAAGGTTTTTCCTGCCAGAATTTTTGTAGTTTGGGGTCTTCTGCAGAGGATTTGCGAATAGGGACATATCCTGTTTCAATAGCCCAGTTCACTGTATTTTCTTTAGATGTCATAAAACGAACAAATAACCAAGCCCTTTTCTGTTGTTCGGGCATTGTTTTGAATATTGTAATGTTAGGGCCAAAAAGAACTGTAACAGGGGAAAAATTTGTAGCATGAGGTAAAGGTGCTATTCCCCAATGAAAAGGTCTTTCTTTTTCTATTAATTCTAAAGCAATACGGAGAGAACTGGAACGAATCATATACGCAATTTCTCCACGAGCAAAGGCTATCTGGTCATCAAAAGTGCCAGGAATAATTACATAAGCAAGGTCTTCTTTAATTAATTGCTGTAAAAAAGAAAAAACACGAATGACTTCTGGAGAATCAAATAAAGTCTGGCGACCTTTTATAATTTCTCCACCGAAACTGTAAATCATAGCACTGACCGTGGAACAATCTATCGAAATTGCATATCCCCTCTTCCCTGTTTTCTTTTTTATTATCTGTAAGTGATTGTAAAATTCATCCCATGTTTCGGGTGCTTGCGGAATTCCTGATTCGTTCAAGACATCTTTGTTGTAATACAAAACAAGAACACTTTTGGCTAAGGGGAAGGAATATAATTTGTTATCAAAATCTGAATAACGATTTGCAGAAATAACAGCAGGGAAAAAATCATCTAATTCTTCTTTTGACAAACCTATATCAGGGTCATACAAATATTCATCAATAGGAACTACCGCCCCTGTAGGGATATATTCACTGGTCATACTTTCGTATGAAACTGCAAGGGCAGGTAACTTACGGGCTTGAATGCTTGCAGATACTTTGCGAAATATTTCGGCATAGCCACCTGCTTTTTCCACTTTAACTGGGAGGCCAGGGCATTGTTCGTTGAATTCATTGGCTTTGGTTTTAATAAATACAGCACTCTCTGCTGTTTGCCTATCCCAGAATACAACCTGAGATGAATTTAGTGGTATAAACTCTTTAGGAGATGAAAAAAAACAACCATTGCCTGAAAAGAATATCCACAAAAGGGAATAACAGATAATCATCTCCATTCTTTTAGGGTAAGACATTATTATCCTTTCAATCCAACGCGTATAGATTCTTGAAAGAAGTATCTCTGAGCGATTAAATAAATAAGGATTGTTGGTAACGCAACAATGGTAGATGCTGTCATGAGAAGATTTACACGAATTCCCGCATCACCCGAAAATACTGTTAAACCGACCTGCACCACCCGTTTTGCTTCATCCGCAGTAATTATTAAGGGCCAGAGTAACGAGTTATAACTGTTCAGAAATGTAAATAAAGCCACTGTAATCAGTGCCGGTTTTACAAAAGGAACGGATAAATATAATAGGAAGGAAAAATGTCCACAACCATCAATTTGAGCAGATTCGTAGTAATCTTCTGGAAGGGTCATAAATGCCTGTCGAAGTAAAAGTATTGAGAATGCATTAGCACACCACGGAGCAATCAGTCCCGGATAAGTATTATACCAACCCAATTTACTAATCAGAATGAAATTAGGGATTAATACAGATTCAAAAGGCACCATCATTGTAGCCATGATAATAGCAAATAGTATTGATTTTCCTGGAAATTTTAATCGTGCGAAAACATATCCCGCTAATATCGAATTTAAACAGACTGCGATTGTAATAATACCTGCGACCAGAAAAGAGTTAAAAAAGTATTTACCGAAAGGAGCCAATTGAAAAACGCGAAGCCAGTTTTCCCATTGCCAATGCGATGGAAAAATCCCTAATGAAGTTGTTGTTGCTTCTTCTAATGTCTTAAATGAAGTGGTAAACATCCATAAGAAAGGAAAACTCACAATTAACCCAAATATGAATAAAAAAATATATATCACTAATTTTATGAAATACCGATACAATAACGGAATAGAGAATAAATAATACGGTTTTTTATTTTGTATGTTATTGATAGAAAACATATCGTCTTGCCCACTGCCATTGAACAAAAGTTAAGGTCATAATCAAAATACTTAAAAAGATAGCCACCGCAGAGCCATACCCCCAATAACCGTATTCATAGAATTGAGAATAAATATGGAGCATTAGATTTTCGGTTGTTCCCATCGTTCTTCCACCAGCAGGACTTAGTGCATAAAAACTACTAAAAGTCTGCAAGGAGCGAATTAATTGGACTGTAATGAGGAAAAGCCATGTAGGTGTTAATAAAGGCAATTCGATATGAAAAAGTATAGGTAAGGGACGGGCTCCATCTATCTGGGCAGATTCATAATATTCCTTGGGTATTGTACTCATACCTGCAAGAAAAACAACTACTGCGAAACCAAAAGTATGCCAGATGTCAAATAAGGAAATGCAAAATAAAGCTAGACTGGGTCCATATTGTGGAGGTATTATTCCCCATGAAAGTATATGTAGCAATCCACGAGGTTCTAAAAGCCATCTTTGTATCGGAAATCCAAAAGAATCCAGAACAAAATTAAAAAGTCCTGCTTGAGGGTTATAAAAAATCCGCCAAACCATAGCAACGGCAACCGTCGATGTTACATAAGGGACAAAGAAAAGGGTTCTCAAAAAACCTTTTCCGCGTGTGATTTTTGAGAGGAAATAGGCAATAACAAAACCCAATATTAAAGTGGTAGGAACTGTCATCATGGCATAATAAATTGTTACTTTTAAACTTTGCCAGAACAGTGGGTTTTGAAAAGCAATAATATAATTCTTTAGTCCCACAAAGTTTCCCATATTTCTTTTTCCACCCCATAGACTTAACTGGAAAGCATAAAATAATGGAAAGATAAAAAAGGGGATAAGTATTACAAAAGAAGGTAACAGCATAATAAGAGCGGGAATTAAATGAGAGGGTCTTTTATTTTTTTTATCCGAAAATAGCACTTCGTTGTTCCTTTATTCCTCTATTATTATGCTATTTTCCTATAATATAACTTGAAAATGAAAATTGCAATGAAATTATTTTATTTCATGATACTCTTTGCTAAATAATGAATAGTCTTCGAAACAGCCCCCCGATTTTGTAAAACAATTTTTCGTGCGCGTGTTCCATAGTTTATGGGTTCATAAGAAGAGGATAATAATCTTTCCAATAGGGACGGAAGTTCATTGTAATCATTTAATTGAATGGCTCCATTATCTTTTAGGAGCGTATCCGCAGGTTCTTGGAAATTTCTCATATAAGGACCAAAAATAGGAACAACTCCCAATCCTGCAGGTTCCAAGGGATTATGTCCATCAACACCAGGAAACCAACTTCCACCAATTATTGCCACAGTTGCAATAGAATAAAATTGAATTAACTCACCTAAAGTATCTACAACAATTATTCGTTCTCCCTGATTCTTCTTCCCGTTTAGATTTTCACTTCTCAATAGAATATTATTAGAACCCAACTGATTAAGAATAATATCTTTTTTATCGGGATGACGTGGAGCAAGAATAAGCCATAGGTTTGAATATTTATCTTTAAGTTCATCCCAAATTTTTTTTGCAACTTTTTCATCTCCATCTCGAAGACTACCCAAAACGATGACCTTTCCATCGGATGGAATACCTAAAGAAATACGAAGACGACCCCTTATCCGAAAATCGACTTCTGTGGTAACGGCATCATACTTAATATTCCCAACAACATATACCTTGTCCGCATCAGAACCTAATTCGATAAATCGGTTTGCATATTCTTCAGTCTGGACTAAAATAAAAGAAAAACAACTTAAAAGTTTCTGGTAAATCTTTTTCCAGCGTTGATAGGTGCGAAGGAACCTATCGCTAATTCGCCCGTTGATGATTGCTATCGGGATATGGAATTTATGTGTTTTCAATATTAAGTTAGGCCAGAGTTCGGTCTCTACCAGAACTAAGATACGGGGAAATATTTGTTTCAGAAAGTGTTCAACAGATTTGGGATGGTCAAAAGGACACCATGTTATAGCAATAGGCATACCTTTATATTTTTTTTCTGCTTGCTGGTAACCGCTAATAGTATTCACTGTCAATAAAAGGGGTATTTCCGGAAATTGTTTTACCCACTGCTCAATAATAGGTGATATTTGGTTAACTTCTCCAACGCTACATGCATGTATCCATAAAGGATTTTTTATATCGGGAATAGGGGGTTGAAATCGTGCTTTTAAGGGAAAATATTTTTTGCTAAATTGAAGATAAATTTTGGCTAAAGGGGTTAGAATTCTCCAAAAACAATTATATAGAAATAACCACATATTGAATTGAATAATATCCTTTTAACCCCTTTTAAATTTTATAAATTCAACTCGTAATAAGGCCTAAAATATGTGTTGTAAAAATATAATTACGATGATTCTTTTCCAACGCTGAAGAATCGAGCACCTGTTGTATCGATAATATCAGGAGTCACAAAAATCAACAAGCTGGACTGTTGAACTTCTTTAGATTTTCCACGGAAGAAAAATCCGATTAAAGGAATGTCGGCAAGATATGGCATTTTCTGATTACTATGGATGGTTTTATCCTGAACTAAGCCACCTAACACTAAAGTATCACCATCATGGACAATAACATTGGTCCATGCTGCCTGCCATGAGGTTGTCGGTAGAATAATTTCTGTCTTTGTTTCTGTTGTCCCAACAACATTCTTCTGCTCAAATTTCTTTTCACCAATTCGTGCACGCACTTCTGGGTTTAACCACAGACGCACTTGGTCATTATCTCGAATTTGTGGTGTTACAGAAAGAGCAATACCAAAGTTGAACGGACTGAATTGCGGTTGTGTAATTACGGATTGTGTTTGAGAACCACCGAAACCTCCTTCGGATACATATACTTCATTATATACCTGTGTTAGGTAGTATTCGGTCTGGAAATCAGCTACTACCGCTGGTTTTCTGTTCATGGTTGTAACACGAGGGGCACTTAATAATTCTGATTCTCTTAAACTATTCAAGTAATCAAATACTACACCTAATTGGTCACCATCGGCGTTGTCAATTATTTTAGTTACTAAATTTAAAGTTGATGCGGCAGCCGCAGGAGCCGGTGGATTTACTAAACCCGAAATTGTTCCTTGTGTTACAGAATTTCGAATAACATTACTTCCATCAGGACGAGTATAGAAAGGAACTTCTTCATCAACACCATCTCCGTTTATATCGTAACTGTAAGTTTGTTGAGATAGATAATCATTCTGTCGAGCCCTATTATTTAAGTCACTCAAATTTCCTGTCCAGTTGAAACCTATTTTCTTTAAGTCCTCGATACGCACTGTTAAGAATTTTGCTTCGATACTCACCTGTTTTGGAGTAACATCAATTTGCCCTAAAACCTGTTCAAATTTATCCAGGTTTGTGGGTGTATTTGTAACGATTAACATATTTGTTGCTTCGTTATAAGCAATCTTGGATAAAACCTCACCTGTATAAGGCTCTTTAACAGGAGGTATAGCATCAGCAAGAATTTGCAATCCGGACAATTCTGTTTCTTCAAAGCCGGCACCGGCTCCTAATTGTGCTGTTCCCTGAGCACCACCATAACCCGTGGCTGGAGTTCCTGTGGCTAATGCTCCTCTGCCACCACCCAATCCACCTGCACCGGCACCTGTGCCAACTTGGGTAATGCCCACAGGACCTAACTCACCGACTATCTGGTCACTAATGGTAGAAAACATATCCGAAATATTGCTTAATGTTGTAACATCTCGTCCAAAACCACCCATACCGCCAT
>DAOSUS010000015.1:14776-57901 GCA_035378955.1 Candidatus Hydrogenedens sp.
ACATGCCACCGCCATAGCCTCCTATGCCACCTCCATACATGCCACCGCCATAGCCTCCTATGCCACCTCCATACATGCCACCGCCATAGCCGCCCATGCCACCTCTATACATGCCACCTCCATAGCCTCCTTTGCCACCTCCATACATGCCACCGCCATACATGCCATCGCCACAACCCCTTCCACCAAAGCTACCCATTCCACCGCCATACATTCCACCTCCATACATGCCACCCATTCCACCAACTCCACCAAACGGATTTCTTAATACTAATTTAAATAAACGGTCAGAACCGACATTTCTCATTTCATAGAATCGTGTTTCTAATGCTTCGAAACTTTCTTGACGGATAATTTCAGGTTTACTAATCCAGACAAAACCCGGTTGAACAGAGAAGTCCAGACCTAATGGACGCAATAAAGCCTTTAGTGCTTCGCGTAAGGTAACATCTTTAAGACTTATGTAAGGGACAATACCATTGGATTTTGTTCCATAATATACATCTGGAGATACAGCATAACCTTGTTGTTGTCCAGCAACACCCAAAGGAGCCCCTAAACCACCTCCTTGAAGTCCACCCGGAGTGCCACTGCCACCTGGACCTCCTCCTCTTAAACCGATACCGCCGGGTGCTGCACCAGGCCCCGCCATAGGAGGACGCATTCCTCCGGGTGCTCCATAAGGTTGTCCCGGAACACCAGGCGGCATACCCATGGCACCGGGTTGTGCAGGTTGCCCTGCCGCCTGTTGAGGTTGTTGTTTTGAAGGAGGTTCAACGGCACGATTGTCAATAACGATATTCACACCATAACTGTCAGAAATGAATGTTGTAATTTCACTGATATGAATATCTTCAAACTCGATACTAACAATAGAATCTAATGATTTTTCTATTTCACTCACTTTAGTTACGGGTGCGGTTTCTTCTTCTATCTCAGGAACTGTAAACTTGTAGGGTTTTATTCCTCGGGCATCAGCACCTTCAGGAAGTTGTTTTTGTTTTTCAATAAAGTCTCTTATTCGAGCTCGGTCTTCGGAAACTTTCCTTTCTGACTCTTTTACAGATTCTTGATGGAGTTTAATCGTTGCTTGATGAAGTCCCTCACGAGCCATATCATTTTTGGGGTCAATTAGTAAAATATTATTATAAATCTCTACGGCAATATCGAATTTCTGTGCTTCCATGTAACGCTGGGCATCGGAGAGTAATTTTTGAACTCTTTCTTTCTTTAACTCTTCTGCTGTTTTTTCTGGCATCTCACCGGGTTGGGTCGGTTGGAATGTTTCAAAAGCAGGTGGTGGAGTATTTTCTGTCTTTTCTCCAACAGACAATTGTAATTGAGCGTTACATTTTTGCTGATATACCTGTGCCTCTTTGTGATTAGGGTCTAATGCAAGGGCACGATTAAATTCAGTTAGGGCTTCACGATATAATTCTTTTTTATACAAGCCAACACCTCTACGGAAGTATGTTTCAGCATTTTCTTCCGTTGCTGTATTTTCCGCAGAAGCATCCGTAGGAGCTGCTTCTTGAACAGTTACAGGTGAGACTGTCGTAGTATCCTCCACAACAGTTTGTGCGCGAGCACCCTGTGTTGTCATAAGGAATATGACTGCTATAGTCGCTACGAACATCATAAACCCAAAATAGAATTTTTTCGTGGTACGCATTCGTAATTTTTCCTCCCGTGGTCTTTTAACCGTTTGGAAGTTGTTATTATATTTATAATTATCTACTAAATGACATTCCTTTTTCATGTTTTTCCTACCTTATTTTCGCATTTCTAATGTAAATCGTCTTCCATATTGTTCTGAATATATAACAACCGTTTTATCATCAGGATTAACCTGTTCAAGAATAAACTGTTCAAATTCTTCGCCTTCATCATACCACTTTGTTGTAGACCGTGTACGAAGTTGTGCACGCCAACGGTCCCCCACCTGCCGAACATTAAGCAAAGTGATTCCAAGGTCTTTTGATGTAATTTCTTTTGTACCGGTAGAACCTGTGGATTCACCTGCAAAATACCAGAATGGATTTTCCCTCCACAGGGAAGCATAAGTTCCTGGTATAGATAATGTCGGGGGTAATGGTGGCATCTTAGGTTTAAGTTCATCGGGAACATCCTTCCGGGGTGGAGAATAAACTTCTTCTTTTTCCGGTGGAGGTGGATATGCAATTACATATACACGGTATCCTAAAATTCCTACCAGTATAAGTAATACAAATCTTTCCTTGTTCCACCAAAACCATATTCCTATTTTTTGTATCTTGTCTATCATAATATTATATTTAATTCATATATAAAATATTTCGTTTAAACCATTTCCATGCTTTTGCCGTGAAACCTGCTTGTTCTGCAGGAGTAGTTTCCTGGGTTCCTTGTCGTCTTTGTCCACCGGCTCCCATTTGTGCCTGATATTGAAGTCGAATATCAGCACTTACCTCCTGAGGAGGTTTATAATATGCTTGTGAAATAATCATTTCTATCTGGAGTAAAGGTTCTACATTATAAGCGATATAGGGATATTGAATTCTAATAGCATTGATATGAAAATATCGGTCTGCCAATCGTAATTTTTGCTCTACAAAATTGACAAAATCTTTCATTGTCATGCTACAACGAACTCCAAACACAAAAAACGATAATAGTTTTTCAAAATCAGGATGTTGTACGATAGGTGGCCAGAAAACAATATCATCAATACTTGCCATTTTAGAATCCAAAAGATATTCACACATTTTTATACCGAAAGCAAGTTTAGCTAATTGTTTGTTTACTAAATCTTCGGTAACATCCATTCGAGATATCTCGTCAAGACTTAACACCCCTAAAGATTTTCGTATGTCCTGAGGGAATAAATCATAACGCCCCATCTTTTCTCCTACTTTTTCATATAATTGCTTCACCATTTTTTGTGCTTGTTCTTCATACCAGAATTTTAAGATAACACCCTCTTTGGGTGGAACTTCATGGTCTGTCCAATTGCTTAGGTTAAAGAAAGTGGACCTGTTCTTTAATGCATCTTCCCATGGAACCACCTGGGCTCGCCATTCACGAATTAATACCTCGGGGTCTGTTCGTGAAAAGGTTTGCTCTAAATCCTTCAAAGCACTTTCATAGGCTTTCTTTAAATCTTCATCCTTCTTATAGGCTGCCAGTTGTTTCTGTAAGAAGAAATAATAAACCCCTGCAAAAAGAAGGAAAGAAAGGAGCAGAACAGTGATATAGATAATTGTCCCTCTTGATATAGTTATATTCATGACCCTGCTCCTCCTCCAGCAGCTGCTAAATCTTTTGCAGATACACGCTCAAATTGCACAGTAACTATAAAGGTGAACAAATTTTGACCGGTTGCCGAAAACGCAGCCGCTTGTCCTGTTTGTTGAGAAAATGCACCTAATCGCTGCTGACTACCAAAACTTCCCATTCCCAGTGTCGAACTACCTTGAAATGCAGATTGAGCATTATACAAAGAACTCCATGGAGTTACCTGTACACTCGATTCAGAAAAATAAACTTCTTTAATTCTTAAAACGCCTTCGGGTAGATTTAATGAGGCTTTCTTGAGGTTATCTACAAAAGTTTTAATAATAGTATCTGAGGTTGCCAATCCCATTATACGGAACCCATTAGAGCGTGGTAAAGGTGGTGCTTGTTGTGCCCCTGTGGGTTGCTGTGTTGTTGCTGGAGCAGGAGTAGGATTATCATCTCTTCTGAAAAGGCCTCCACCACCTCTTCCACTTATTCCTACCATAGGTCCATGAGAACCTATTCCCGGAAAACCGGTAATATTTACTGGAGCCTGTTGCTGCTGCACGGGCATACCTGCGGGTGGAATATTTCCTCTTGCAGGCATAGGTTGACCTGCCTGTGGTTGTTGGATAAAAACGGTTTCGATAGAACTAAACCATACTCCATCTTTATCGGTTCGAGGAGGTCTTGCAGATAAAACCAAAGACATTTCATCTAACCAATACCTCCTATTATAGACGGCTTTATCCAGTGCATTTACTTTATTTTCTAAAACTTTAATTTCTGCTTGTGCTTTACTTAATTCTTGTTTCAGTGGAGATACAATCGTCGGGTTCTGGGCAACTTCGGGGTCATACATTCGAACATATTTGCGAAGTTCTTCTATTCTTTCCTTTACAAATTTATTCTGTGCGGCATGAACAGGAATTACCGATGCCATTATCAGGGCCAGTGTAATCATAGATAATGCCCAATAAATGGCTTGTTCCTTTCTTCTTCGTATTTCAATGATACGCGGCGGTATAAGATTGATTTCTAATGCGGCCGTTTCCCAGTTGCGAAGTGCCAACCCCAAAACAACACAACTTCTCTCGGGATGTTGAGCAATGGATTGAGCATCAGGACCTATTGTAATTCCACTGAGAGGTTGAGCAATTCTCACATCTATCCCTAAGGCACGCTGAAGGAATGGCACTATATTCCGAAGGGCGCATCCTCCTCCGCATAAATAAACACGCGTTACCTGTCCTCCACCGGGAAGAGAACGGAAGTATGAAAAAGAACGCTGAATTTCATTTACAAGACGGTTCAATACACGTCCAATGGCTTCTCCACCTTTACCATCAATTTGTGGATTTCCTGTAGGAGCAAAACCCTTCTCACATTTGATTTTTTCTGCTTCATCAAAAGGAATATTGAAGGCATCTGCAATAGCCTGAGTAATATCATTTCCACCAATATTTAATGTTCTCGTATTTCGGAAAATACCATCGCGTTCCACAACAATATTCGTTGTGGAAGCACCTAAGTCGATAACAGCAACACATTCACTATGAGCATGTAATTCCCCGTTATATTTGAGCCAACTATACGAAGCAAAGGGAATAACATCAACAATGTCCGGACTTAATCTTAACCCTTCAACAATAGATAAATATTTATCTACAACATCCGTTTTAATAGCCACCATCAAAACTTCATATCCCCCTCCTTCGGGGTGGTCTAATATCTGATAATCAATGGCTATTTGTTTCAAATCGAATGGAATTTGTTGTTGAATTTCGTATCTAACAATCTGGTCTACTTTCCTTTCGGATACCGGGGGAAGAGAACGAACACGAACAAATACAGACTGTCCTGGAACAGCTAACATTAACTTTCTTGTCTTTACTTTTGCTTGTTTTAATAGTTCTGCAACGGCTTTCTTTCGTAAATCTTTCCGTTCCTCTTCATCCATTCGATAATCATTAGCTACAGGTTTCTCAAAATATTTTATTAACTGCAATCCGCTTTTTGTTTTCTTAAATTCACAAAGACGGACTGCAGAAGTTCCTATCTCTATGACTACTCTCTTTTTTCCTTTTCTTGTCGTATATACTGACATATCTCGTTCTTAACTATTCCTTGTATGTAATCACTTTATTTTACTACATATTTTATTTCCAAGTAAATTCTTTTCAACATTTCATTTTTTACACTTCTAATATCCTATGTTAATAATTGTATTACAAATAATCTTTAAAGTCAAGAAAATTATTGACAAAAATAATTTATTTTTTTACCTATCCAATTTTTCTTGACATATTATTTTAATACATTTTTAATGTATATTACACCAAATATATTGTTGGATGGAAATTAATTCTTTTGCACCGATAAATTTTTGGGTAAGTCTTTTACACATCTAAAGCCATAATCCGCACGATTTGCATCCATTCTGTCAAAATGACGACGGGCACATCGTGCATCAAATTTTTCTGTCATAAAGGAGCCACCCCTTAACACGCGATAAATTTGTCCGTATTCTTTTCGAATATATTGATTTCCTTCATATCGTTGATACCAATCAGAAACCCATTCATACGCATTTCCTGCCATATCAAAACAACCATACGGAGAAACGCCTCCGATATAACTACCAATAGGGACAGGCATGTCAAGATTTTTTTCTCTTGTATTACAGAAATCTAATGAAAATTCATTTCCCCACGGGTATTCTCTGCCATCTTCTCCACGAGCCGCTTTTTCCCATTCTATTTCCGTTGGCAATCTTTTGCCAACCCTTGTAGCATAAGACATAGCCTGGTCCCATGAAACACCGGTTACAGGATAGCGTTCCTGTCCTTTGGGAAAATTATGGTCCGAAAAAACTTTTTTAAATTCTTCATTTGTTACTTCATATTTATCAATATAAAATGCCGGAACGAAAACTTTTCTTCTCGGGGCTTCATCCGGAGAGCGTTCGTTTTCACCAAAAATGAATTCGCCTGCCGGAATTAATACCATTCCTGGTGGTGTTTCCCCTTCTTTTAACACGAGTGTAACCGTTTGTTCTTTATTGGGCTGAATAAGAACTTTTGAATGCTCTTCAAGAAAACCATCGGCAGATACAGTAATCAAATATTCCCCTGGGGCAAGTTGTAATTGTAAGGGAGTTTTTTGTGATTGAGGAACATTATTAATTCGAACGGTTCCCCCTGTAGGACGAGAAAGAATATTTATTGTCCCTTCCATAGGCTTTAAAATATATTTTATAGGATATTGAAAATCTTCTCGGACTTCTAAATCACCTTCCACGGGATAATAATCAGTCAGTTGTAATTTATATTTTTTATGTCCAATTTCTACCGCATATCGGAAAATAGGTGTATTTCCTATCTTCACTCCCTCCAAATACACTTCGGCTCCCGGTGGTTCTGTTTCAAAGTTAATGTATCCTTGTAATGGCTTTAATTCTAATTTATATTGGGAATGTTCTCCGGGACGAAGAAGTAATGTTTCTACTGTTCGTTGGTAGCGTTCTTTTTTTAATATTACTTCGAGAGAGCCTGGGGGAAGGTCTGTCAGTGTCAGGGGAGTAACTCCTTTCTCTTCACCAAATACCACAACTGTTGCTCCCTGTTCGGGCGAACTATCAATCGTAACGCTACTCAATTGTTGTTTTTTCTTTTCAGAGGAGCATGATGCGAAAAGTATTATAACAATAGCCCACCTTATACCCCATACTACAGCCTGCTTCATATAACTGCTTACCATTCGTTTCGTTATGAACCTATAATTTATTAATACAAAAACTATTTTTTAATGAATATATTATTAAATTATACAAATTATTTTCATTCTCTTTGGAACATCTTTATTCGTTGTTCTTCTTTCGGTTGAGACGGTGCTGTAACAGACCTTTCCTTACCCCCCGTAGGAGGATATATTGTTACTGTGGTTTTTGCAGGTGTTGAATCGGTTACTAACGCACCTGTTGCCATATCTTGAACAAAGGCACGAACAACAATGTCGTATTTCACTTCACGCTTTCTAAATCCACCTGCAGGAGAGCCCTCGTCTCCTAATCTATCTGAAGTAGACAAATTACATATTGTAGGTGGATTATTTAGAAAATCAGGATTTAAGTTATACCAGTTCAAAGTGAAATTGGAACTATCGTTTCTCGGTGATAATATATCTGTTGGAATATATATTTCTGCATTTGTATCTCCGTAGGTCATCATTACTGTTCCTGCGGCAACTAAATTGGAATCTTCAAATATCTGCACATCAAATCCCCTTCTTCCAGTAACAAATCCTTCTGAAGGAAGGATACAAGACATGTTCAGTTTTATTTCAATACGATAATTACAGGCATCTTCCAGTGCAGGTAGTGGGATTCTTCGTGAGGCACCAAATTCCCTTTCACCAAAATTATAATTCACCTCTCTCCATGTGCTTGGGTGTGCAGTGGTATTGTTCCACCATGAATTTATATCCAATTTTGTATCAATGTCAAATTCACAGGGGTTTCTCCATATACAGAATGGAATATTGTTTCCAGTCACTGTTCCTAAAGAATTAAATCTATTCCCTAAAAGAACATTTGGAACTGGTTGAACATTTCCGGATTCATCGGCTCCAATAATCGTCGCCATTAAAAGGGCACCACAATAATGACTATCATTCATAATGTCATTAAGAGTTGTTATGGTTCCATCCGAAAATACGATAGGTGTATTTTTATCCATACTTTCACGATTAATAATCCACCCCCAACGATTCACAAATCTATCTACAACTTCCCAAATAGAAGTTTCATAATTGAAGGGGTCTATAGCAGACCATAAACGAATCCCATAAATAGGGAGACATGGGTCAGAATTTACAGGTTTATCCGATACGCTTCTTATCAATCTCCATTGTATCTTTGGGTTTTTATCCCAGGAACCCGTCCTTGGAGCAGAAGTAATATCTAACACAGGGTCTCTCATCCACCATAACTCGAGAGCATCTTGCTGAATAGGATTTTCGGAAATAATATTCCCTGATAAATCTTTAATTAAAAACTTCATACGAATATGCCAATCAGGACCGAAGATAAGATTTAACCATCTCCATTGGACTAATGCAGTTTGCCATGGTTGTGTAAGTCCTGGTTGAGATGGGTCGGCTGTAGCGAGATATTCTACTACTGGATTGGATGCATAGGAAAGAATTCGACTTATGTCATTTAACGGAGCGATAAAAGCACATCCCAAACCTCTATAAGGTTCAAAACCCGGGAATACAGGTCCGTTGGTAATCAAATCCATTATAGGGGTAACTGTGGATGCAGATATATTTGACCTATTATTAATAAACCCGGAAACCTCTACAATCCTTGGCACACCATTATATTCGGGATATGGGTCATAATATGCTGGTTGCAATACAAAAGCAAGACCCGTTTGAGGTTGATTATTAAAGAATATCTGTGCTGTTGGTTCTGTTCCATTGCTTATTGTTCCGTAAGAATATGCCAGAGGATTAAGAAGAGCAGGGCCCCAATTGGGGGGATAACTAAATTGAGTTGGCGGAGAAACAACATCATTGTTTTGTACAACAAAACCTGCCGCAGTTGCATCATATAAGTCACCTCTTAAACGAGGCTGAACTGTATCAACTACAAACTCCGTATCTTCTGAATTAAATCTTATTCTGTAATCATTAACAGTTGCAATACCTATTAGAATTTGATTTACTCGCAAATAGAGTCTTGCTCTACCATTTGTGGTAAATAATATTCCATCTCCATCGGACAAAAATAACGAATCAATGGGAAATACACTTCTTCCTTTTTGAAGAGTAGTATCTATGGGAGTAACAACCTGTTTTAATTCTGCGGGAAGTTTGTTTATCTGCAATAATGGGTCGGGAGCATTTGTAACTCGAGATACATACTCTTCAGGGACAAGATACAAGGTAGCATCATTAAGAGTATAATTCCCTTGAATTCCTACTTCTACAGTAAATGTATTTCCAATACCAATGTCTCTCTCTCTACCTGTAACACTACGAGGAACAACTGGGTTTACTTTACAATATACCCACAGAAGTTCTGTCCCCAAAATACTTACCTCATCGGCACTCACCTGAAGGTTTAGAATATCGCGAACTTCATTTTCAAAATCTACATAAGGGGCGTTGCTACAACTTGATTGACTTAAATATGGTGTTAATATACTCGGAATTTGGTTCAGAATTGATTGCAACGGAACTCGTGCTGGAATAGGAGTTAATAATTTCCCTAACCATGGATTGTCAAGGAAGTGGACGGAAAGAGGATTGATTGTTATTGGATTTCCTACTTCTGTAACATCTGTAGTACTTAGAGGATAAACGAGATTCCAACCACTCACCAAACTTGCCCCTGTATCATTTATCAATCCGCCAGTGGCATTTTCCCAGATTAGCGATGCCATTACATAAGTATTTGCAGTTCCTTTGCTCTCAACGCCTATACCCCCATTAGAACGAATCGTGCTTTGTAATATTGCTGTTAACCCGTTATTCAAAACACCATCATTCGAATTTCCATGTATAACAGTTTGTGAAATAGAAGCGGTTCCATTTGACATAACAACGATACCATCATCAAGGTGAGGACCTAAGAAACAGCGATAAACTTTACTTGTTCCTCCTGTATTCAGGATACCAGCACTGCCTCTGGTTAGGGAAAGATTTTCGACACATAAATTGCCATTGGGTTGAACTTCTATCAGAGGGAATTTGTTTCTTGCTATTGCAACATCATCAATCATAATTATGGAATGGTCAAGAAACCTACAATTTTCATAAACGAAATACAAAGTATGTGGACCGAAATCTAAAGATGACAAAGGCACTTCTTGAAGAATCCATTTCCCTTCTTCAAAACTTTCCGCATCTTTAACCCATACAGGTGTCCCTGCTATATCATCCCAGTAAACTTTTAATGTTGTTTGCTCGGGCAAACTCCCTTTTTCAACATAGACATAAAATCGGAGTATTGTTGCTGAGGGAGGAATTAAAATTCCTGATTTCGAGAGTATACGTGTATCAGGTTTTGGTCCTTCTAATCGTGCATACCAGGCACCCGTATGAGCATCAATAAAGCCCGTGGGACCTCCTTGAATTATCTGGCTTTTATCAGGATTGGCATCCCATGGCGTCGATAATCCTGATTCAAACCCAGCATCTAATATTATATTATTTAAACACACCAATGATGGTCCCGGCATAAGTATTTCATAGCCCAAGCAGACATCATCAATTAGGAAACGGACTGGAGATTTGTTACATTCTCCCGCACTAATTCGAATTGTTAAACTATGCATTTGCATATCCAAAAAGGGCAAAAGTTCATTATCTATCATTACCAATGCATAGTTATTCCAGTAGAAAGTATCGTTAGCATTTATTGTCTTTATTACTTGGTCATCAATCACAATTTCCAATTTTGTGTCTGAAGTGCTTGTTGCATTAAGGATTTTTAACCAAAAACTTAATATAGGCACTGGATTAACGGCACCAAATCGTAAGGCTCTTGTTCCGGTTATGGGGGGTTCTGGCAAAATACAGTCAACGGGATATGCCATGTCATAACAATGAATAGGTCCCATAAGTAAAGCCGTAGCATTTTTGTTCCACGCAGAATCTGGATTTGTTTCAAAAGAAGGATTCTGGACTGCATTATCAGGACATACTCCAAATGGGTCTATCAAAATTCCCAACCCTCCATAAGGGCTTACACAAAAATCATCAAACAGAATATATGAACCTGGATTCAGTGAAAAGACTTTTGCTTTTACATGCAGCGAAAAGCTACTAATACCTTCTTCCAGCAAAGGTGGAACTAACCATCTCTCAATTTTGGTCCAGACTCCATCTGAAGGCATACCTGAAATACGAGAATCGTAAACAATTTTTGTTGCTATGTTTTCATCATCATCTAACCATACCTTAAAGAAATCCTGACTTCCATCTACATTCACGGGTTTAACTTGAAAGGAAAGTTTTGCTGGAGGAACACCCCCTAATTCTGAACAGGAAGGAGCAATATTTCCTCCTATGGTTTTAATTACAGTTGCTATATCTCTCCCCGGTATAACAGGGTTAGTAACGAATATCCATGACCCATCATTTCCTGATTCGAAATCTCCATTAGGGATACTAATACCATTTTCGGGCAATTTTAAGTTTGCTAAAGGACCTACAAGAAAGCGGACATCGTCTATATCGAAAGTGGTGGTATTAAAATCAATGCTTTCTGGAGTAAGAGCACAGGGAGAAACCTGACTTTCAATATGAAAGACATGTTTTACATTGTCGTTGGTTAAAGGCGATGGTATTTTAACTAAAATACGGGTATAATCTTCGGCATTCGGGATTAAATTGGGTCTATATTCAGGAATAGGAACCCAGTCCCCAGGGGTTACCTCAGCAAATATTTGTGTAGGCATTAACATCCCATCAAAGGAAAACCTCAACATATCCGTTGCTTTTCCACTGAATACTTTGGTTTTAACAAACATTTCTACCCAGACTTCCCTTGGGGATACAGGAGAAGGACCCATAATAAGACATCTATCTAAAGGGGGACCCAATGGGTCATTATCAATCCGCCAATTCCCCTCACCTGTCCAACCGCCACACCCAATATTGTCAAAACTTCCGCAAAAAATAGGAATTTCTGTAGTAATAAACCCCATATCTAAAAATACCCGAAAATCATCCAGATAGACAGTATTTTCACCTATTCCTAATTTCGAAATTCGAATCTCTACATCAGGTGTATCCCCGGGATTATATTGTTGAATTAAGGAAGTAATATCAAAATTCCATGATACCCACATCATTGGACTGGCAATAGCCGACAAAGGAATTGTAAAGATTCTATTTTCATTTAACATTTTTATATATATTTCAACTCTATCATCCAAATTCACAGGGTCAGCACTCCGCATAATCTCAAATCGAAGTTGTGCAGAAACAAGGTTCGGAAGGTCAAGAGGCAATTCTGCAGAAAGAGGGAGGGTATTTTCTATATAGGATATACCTGTTGGTTCTGTGCCTTTAGGAAAGTCTATAGGTTGAGTTTCAAGTATATCTACAACTGTAGATACTATAGGAAAGGTAATATTTTGCCAAATCTCTGGATAGCCTGCTATGAGATAAGGGTCTCCTGATAAGGGGTCTTCTGTAAATTGAAAGTTTTGATGTATCTGTTCGGGCAATGTATTTTGATTAACTCCTTTAAATAAGGCTAAATGGGTAGGACTTAATGCGAGGCTATTTTGTTCAATAATAGAGTAACCCGGGTCACCAGGGTCTGGTGGTTCCAGTTGGATATTCCAATCTGTCATTGAGGTTTCTTCAAAATTACCATTTCCTACAACCCCTTCAAATACATTATCCCCGGCAATAACAATATCCGTAGGTAATATAGGGTTAGAAGGAGAAGCAGAATTAGGGACTCCTACCAAGGTAATATCCCGATTAACTATAATAGGTTGTTCAATATTATAAATGGTGGGAGTAGTAGTATCTGCCTCAATATGGAAAGTAGTTTCTGCTGGATTATTTGAGATAATATCAACGATATTATCCCCGGGATGTATAACAACCTGAGCATTTGTAGCAGAATGTAATGTTAAAAATATCATCAGGAAAATTACAGGGATACCTGCTGATAACTTTCTCTTCACATAATACGATTCAAATCCCCTTTTCCGTCTTACTTGTTTTTTCATTTTTTAATCCTCCTCATATCGGGCTGCGGGCACGCTCCTTTCGTATATAACACTTGCTCTTGCTTCTGATTGAACAACAAACTCGTCGTTTGTCCGATAACTATAACAACCATCCTTATTCCCATCTACACCAGAACCCAATTGCACCAGTGTTGTTATCTTGAAAACATCAGACCTGAGACTAATATGATCGGCAATGGA
The DNA here is from genome assembly GCA_035378955.1 of Candidatus Hydrogenedens sp. Lineage (NCBI taxonomy): Bacteria > Pseudomonadati > Candidatus Hydrogenedentota > Candidatus Hydrogenedentia > Candidatus Hydrogenedentales > Candidatus Hydrogenedentaceae > Candidatus Hydrogenedens > Candidatus Hydrogenedens sp. The sequence goes on from DAOSUS010000015.1 coordinate 27,991, forward strand.
TTCGTATCTTGATAGCACATCGGCTATTCTACCGCTGTAATTTGTATTTACACTTAAAGGCAACAAATATTTAGAACGGATGGTATTGGCAAGTTCTAAGGGTGATAAATAATATCTACCATCGGTGTACTCAGGACGGTTCTCTATCAATAGATTAGATAATTGAAAAGCAGATAGAACTGTGTCACTTACATTGTCGTAATAATTTGCATTGGCTGAAGGAATTGGATTAACACTATAGAGAGGATTGTTCAGGTCCTGATTTTTAGGAAGAATATCCGACCTGTAATAAAATCCCGGTAAACACATGGAGGAAGCAAAAACTCTCCTTTGTCTCCCATCCGTATATATATAAGGTTCGATAGTATTTATATTAATTTTGTGAAGGGATGATTTAGCAGGGACTAATGTAATATGTGTAAGGAAACATGGAGCATCTCCTGTGTTCCTTACGCGTAATGCCACAAATTTTTGTGTAACTCGAACCATTTGGGACTGCCAGCTGGCTGCGGCTTGCTGTCCATATAATATTATACCATCTTTATTCGGAGAAAAGTCAACAACATCTTCATAAAATCCTCCAACTTCTGTCCGATACCAATCATCGGGGTGAGTTAGACCTGTTTCAAGCGTAGAGCCTCGAGGTTTTAATCCTCTTGCCTTTGCCGGATCTGTAATTATTTCTAATGCTAATTTCACTTGTGTAGGGTCATAGTCTTTATTTATCCAGAGCTCGCCGAATTCTTGAGAGAATAATTCGTAGGGAGGCGTTCCAGAAGCATGAAGTTGCTCATCATAAAATTGCAGTCGTTTTAGTTGTTTTTCACTTACCACATTAATATAAACATAATAATCCCCATTTTCTATACCATCATTAACATCCCACACAAATAGTGCTTCGGGACGGTTTTGTTCGGGATAAGTGGTTCTGTAACTGCTAACATAGGCAAAAATGCGTTTAGGGATTTCCCATCGCTGAGCAATATCATTAATGTCCATTTGAGGCCTACCAAAGGCAGTATTGTTATTAAACAACCAACTTCCATTAGGTTGAGCATTAAACAAAGTATTATAGGGTGTAGGAAATGTGCCACCCCATAAAGAGCCATCGACAAACTTAGGATATGTATATACTTCACCTGGAAGCATGAATAGGAATAATGGCACCCATGCCTCAGGATAGGTATTGCTGGTCAAATCAAAACGCAACATATCCGCAAGATTAGAGCCCGATGGGAATACATCTGTTTCTGCAGGATTCGGTCTTATAGGAATAAAATCAGCAGTTCCAACAGTAAGGATTTTCTCTGCTGTGGTTATCATAGAAGAAGCACCTTTTAGAACCCTGTTTACTTCGTCTTTCCCTTGAAGTTGACTGGCAAGAACATTTGCACTTGTCCATACTTGACGCCAGAATGTTTCACCTCCTACCGTCGGATAAAGAGTTAGATTCTGACGATTTAAATCGAACAGATATCTGTATTCTGGGTTTGTAAATACCTGTTTCATTCGGTATAAGGAATATAGATATTCTCTCTGGATTGGGATTTTTAACTGTCCCAATGTCCCTGCATAGATTGTGCCAACATCACGCCTTTGCTCTGTATTCCAATAAGGATATAATAGCGTAATATTCCTGCCATTTATTATAGGAGAATCAGGCAAAGAAACGATGGGGGATGAAAAATCTTTTCCAGCCAACGCAATCTCTGTATATGATTTTCCTAAGGGCGTCCCTCGATAAGTATTCACTACAAAATTAATATCTCTTTTATCGCGATAGGGATTATTATTCGTATATTGGAACAATGGGAAATTATTGGGTGGCGTATTATCCAACATAACCAGGGTAAGTTGTTCTAAATAATGAGGAGATTCCTCCCAATCATCATAAAATCCATCGGTTGCTTCCCAGCGATTGGACAAACCAAATCGGTCTCCACTTAATTCAGGACTTTTGCGATTTAGTGAACGATAGAAATCCCATAACATACAATCGGGTATCCACCAAGAAGAGAAATCTGGATTTAATTGCATATTGCTGTTAGGGGCAGGAAGTATATCATCAATACAACGGTTTATAACATCATTTTCGTTATAAGAAACTCCATCCACCTGATTACCACTGGTATCATATAGAATTACAACAACACAATCGCCGGGATTCCATCGCCTTTCTACAAAATATTTCCATTGAGGCGGGTCATTGTCCGTTCCGAAGTAAGGTTCTATAAGATTGGGATTACCTATATAATTAAATCCCGTAGTTACATTTACCGGTTGAACCTGGTCGTAAGGGTCGCTAATAAAGTCAACATCAATATTTCCACCATAAGTAGCCATATCCTTCAAATGGAAAACGGGCAGCATACCTTTTTCATAAGAACCATAGCCAAAAAGCCTGCCGTTAGTATAGGTGGTCCCGGGTTCTACTCTGCCTTCATCAACACCTTCTGAAAAGAGAATATTTAATGGATTTGATAAATCTGTGGCTCTATCATCAATAACACCATTTAAATTATTATCCACGCCATCTTTTTCTAATGTTCCTAATTCATACTTGCCGGTCGCCGTTAAATATCCACCGTCACCATCATTATCATATCCATCATGCTCGGGATAATCAGGTAATATACCTCCCTGCAAGACTAACTTAGCAAGGTCGTTTAGTGTGGTTATCTGTTCTGTCTTTCTGCGTTCTGTATTTTCTCCATCAATAAGTGGAAATTCAACCGAATATAAAGGAACAATCCTATCCCATGCCTTTCTGGGTCCAACGATATTAAAATTGTTATCATTCGGAGTACTTCTTATATCATTATCCGCAGGATTATCTCCCGGTGTTCCGTCTCCATTATAATCTGTGAAATCCTCTTCAAGACCGTTATTCGTATATTCCCTGCGGAACACATTGTTTGTTTCATTCAAGGCTATAAAAGGTGTTGTTATACCCACAAGAGGTTCTAATTCAGGTGGAACAGGGACAGTCGGAATAACATCGCAAAGTCCGATACCGTTCCTCTTTATCAGAGATGCCGGGGTTATATTGGGGTCTCGATAATGGTCAAATTTGTCTCCAATAAGGTCTGAAGAAGAATCAAAGGTTAGCAATAATCTACCTTTAGGAGCAATAATATATCTATTATTTACATTATTTTCATCACCTATTTTTGCCGTTACTTTATAGGGATCGGTGCGAGTTCCTGATTTATCTCTGGGAATACCAATTTCAAGAGTATATCCCGTTAAATCAATGGGATTGTCTGAAATATTTGCAATTTCTATATATTCATGGTCAGGCTCTTGACTGAAATCGAGGAAGTTTAATGAAATAGGCTCGTTATTGGAAGTCTGTTCTAACCAGAAAGCAATACACAATACATAATCATTGTCTTGTCCATCCGCAGGGGTATATGGAGGAACTGTAACAGCAAATGTCTTCCCATAAATAGGTTGCTCTTCGGGTAGAATTCCATCCATCCAGTAATAAGCCGGAGGATTTAATGTCTCTGATTCCAACTGACCCGGTAAAAATACCATACCTGTTGTCTCTCCCCTTGCATTAACACCTATCCAGGAATCCTGAACCCGCTGGAATACCGCATCATTAGCAACAATGAGAGGGTTCGCATAAACATCATCAAGAATAGAAGGTTCTATTAATGTATCGTCTGTGGTATCTGAGGGATTATTAACATTGATAGGGCAATATTTAATCGCGTACTTTATTCGTTTATTGCTTGCACGGTTTAATGTCGGTTCTCCCAAAAGGTTCTGAGTATTCAATGTAAGATAATACCGCCCTGCTGGTAAAGAATTTGTGGCACGGATTCGATACTCTACTACATTAGGAATATCTGTTGTCAATGGAGGAATGTTTGTCCTGTCAATATACTGGAAAACAGGTAAGTTCGTTTCATAATAATTCCCTTTTCCCAACACATTATTATTGGCTAAATTCCATGGATTTTGGGGAACAACATCATGATTTTCATCATCAAGGAAACGGTTGCTTAGCGGTTCAAAATCGGTCAGGAATAAAGGAATTCCTGGCGGATAAGGCGTTTTGTAAGAATTATAAAGATTTTGATAGACAGGGATTTCTGCTTCTACTCTACGAACAGGTCTCACCATTAATTCTGTAATACGAATGGAGTCAACTCCGGCAACGGTATAACTAATAGAACGAAGGTCTTTTACAGGTATTCCGTTATTGTTCACTCCATTTAGTACTCGCTCTGACCACCAATAATCATTAATTGCCCAATTAATATCAAGTTCCCCTAAAGTGTTCTTAGCATAGTTTTCTATGTTGCGAAGAGGAAAATTCGATGTGTTATAGCCTTTTTCATAAGGGGACAAAGAATTTATATTTTGACTGGGATTATATATATTCTTCTCTGTTGATGTCAGGGGGTCAGGAACTTTTTCTGTGGTTAATCTGGACTGTGCAACATCACTATCCCGCATGTCCGTTAGATTTACGGCTAATTGCATTGTTTTTAACACAGCATCTACAGGGAATATATAATTGATTGTTGGATTGAATGCAGATATGGGTTCGTTTGTTCCGTCATCTGAATAGAAAAGAAAACCTACTTCACCTTTATTATCACCAAACCAAGTATCCCATTCATATTCATAACTTCGTAGTCCTTCGGCGAAGTAATAGGCATCCTCTGCCATCGGCATTCTCCAGGACATGGTATTGATACTAGACACAGGTTTTTCTGATAAAAGTATCGTAGAAGCCAATTGCTCTGGTGTTGCATAATTTACATTAACAGGATTTATTCCTCGCAAAGAAGTGCCAAACTTCCGAATTTGAGTATTCTTTGATAAACCCATTGTTGTTATTGTGGGTTTAATCTTTTCAAATGCGGTTGTCCCCGGTATGCCATAATCGGACAATTCGTTAATTTGGTCGGGTGTGCTAATAGTTCTGTCCCCTAATTCTCCACTTTCATCCATATTGTTATTGGCGTTATTATCTACACGGTCACGCTCTGCTAATTTGTTCGCATAGGGTAATGTATATTGAAATTCACCTGGCTCATCTATACCTTCTAAAATTCCAAGCAAATCATTTACACCGTTATCAACCACCCCATCTCCATCATCATCCAGTCCATTGGTCAAAAGTAGAAACGCATTGGCATTGTCATCCACAACACCATAACCCGGAAAAGCCACATCGTAATATAATGAACTGGAACTTGCATTAAGGATATAATTGGATTGAGAACTATCTATTTGTCCTCCTGGAGCCCCTGTTAATAAATTCCATAGTTTCCTTGCACGGATAATTCCCATATCGGGTAAGAATCGGGTTTCCAATCCATAGCCGATAAGCCATGGAGAGGATATACCCGGAATAAAATAAGTTCGTAACATCTTTCCTGCAAGCAATGGATTCGGAGCAGCAAAGTTAAAATCAATCGGATAGTGTCCTCCCGCAATATTCAAATTTACCTTTTTGCTTTCATCGGTTATATAAACAGCCATTCTACCCATCAGGTCACAGACAGGCTCTCCTGTGTGGGTTATATGGATATAAGGGATTAGCCTTGTATAGTTTATAGGGCGAGTAATACCTGCTACACCATCTCTATAAATTCCTCGACTGGGATATACCTGCACGCCGGGGAGAAAGGGATTGCCTCCAGAATCTAAAAAATGATTGATTTCAATATAACTTGCTTCCCGAGCAGCAGAGAAATTAGATTTATCATCAGGATTCCAATTTCCGGGCATTGCGAACTTAGCAAAGGTATAATCATAGTTTTGAAGGTCTTTTTGATTCCTCTTAGTGCGATCATACATAGGAACACCCTGGTAAGGACCGCTGGAAACAAATCCTTTTAGAACAAAGGGAGGTCCCGGTAATTGTATCGTCTGTATTTCACCATTATTATTTTCTGTAATTGTAAAGAAGTTTTCTATATTGTTTGGACCTATATAAGCATAAGATTCAAAATTATTAACTAACATGTCATAATCATTGTCCAGACAATCCACATCATCCGCTGTTAAGTTATACCGTTCTTGTCCGGTTGGGGTATAACGAACCACTTCTATAGAAGATGGCATAATCACCTCCAAATACACCATATTCCCATTCTCATCTGGGACCATATCGTTGCGGTCAATAATTCCATCTGCATTCCAATCTACCTTCATCCGTAATCCCGGTAAAGGTGCTGTAAGAAAAACTTTTTGCTCTGCACTATCATCCACAATCCCATCACAGTTGTTGTCCAGTCCATCATCGCCCCCCCAATAGACAAACGCTCCTACTTCAAATACTTCTTCGGGGTCTGCTGTTTCATCACCATACTTATCTGGAAGGTCATTTTGTGGTAATGGTTCATTTTGAAGAAAGAAAGGACCCATCTCTTCATTAACACCGTTATCCGGGGTTTCGTCAACTAAACCATTTAAATTGTTATCCAAACCATCATTGAGGTTTTGGTGAATCTCCCCTGCAGAATCCTTGACCACTCCGCTAAATAGTTTATCGGCTGCCATCGGCATCCAAACAGCATCTTTATAACCATCACCATCTAAATCCACATCTGCCCACGCATTTACCCATTCCGGGGTATATAAACTACTCGTTGCATAAGAATTTCCATATCGGTCAAAGCCTGTAAAAACAGGGGTGCCATCGGGGTTACGGACTGTTCCAAACATTGATGGAAGAAGGAAGGGAGCGGAACTTCTTGGAATATCTCCTTCACGAGTAATCTCATCAAAAGTATCTGCACTAACATTAAAACGATAATATAAAAAATTAGACCCGACTTTCTGTGGAACAGGTACCCAAAGAGAGGGATTGGGTCCGGGAACAATTAATTCTGCATTTAAATCATAAAGAATCGGCGCATTGAACCCTTCAATACGCGGATAAAACAACCATTCCCGACTACGCGGTCCATTATACAACATCTCCGAGTAACCATCTGCAAAACGGACATATAGAAACCGCTGTTCTGGTGGTAAATTTAACATAAATCCCTGTAAATTTGGAAAATTAATCCATAATCGTGCAATGTCTATATGGGGAATACTCCCTTTCCATTGCATTGAAGAGCGGAGTGCAAAATATCCCCTCCCGGCACCTGAATTCCGAAGAGCCCAGGGTTTGCCTGCGACCCAGGCTCCACTAAAAAAGGAACGCCATGCATGGTCTGTTGAAGAAGCATAGGGGTTTTGATTTATATCTTTATTTAATACAGATATGCCGATATTTATTGCCCCTCTTAGCAGTTGGTCTGCTTGTGCCTGACGAAGAGATAATTCTGCAGTGTATAATTCGCCTCTTGTTACAAAATAAAAAGTAAAACCAATGGCAAGAAGAATGGCGATAATTCCAATGGCAAGGACTAATGCCGCGCCCGTATCTGGTTTTCGCATAAGAAAAACACTCCTTAAAAATTTAATCTGTCTTTGTTCTAAATTTTCTATCCAGAACAAAGTTTATTAAATTTTACGATAGATTGAGTTGTTTAATAAAATTTCTTTACATTCCTGCGGGCATTCTCCTTGGTTGGGGAGTTCGTAATCCGCACGGAACATCAATAGATTGACTAAACCAGCGCCTGAAATCAGAAAGACCGGGCTGCGGCTTTTCAGAACAAACCCAGGCACTGACAGTAATTCGAACCGGTAAACGCTCAAAGAAAATTGTCGCAAAGGGAGAAGATTGACTCGGGTCTGTCCCTTTCATATCTGCCCAGACCCTATCTAAAAATGCTGTAATACATTCTGCATCCTGAACAGAAACGGATTCTGACGATAAAGAAAGATAGTGACTATAAAGAGGAATACTTCTTACATCGTTAAAATACATCGAGGTCTGATTTTCCTCAGATTGATAAGAAAAGAGATTTCCCGGGAAAATCAAGTCATTGGATGTTATCAATCCATTATTTTCATCAATCAAGTAGGCATGAGCACCGAAGCCATCGGATAAAACATAATCTTGAGGATCAAACCCATTCGTTTCCCAGAAATTGTATAAAACTTCCCTGGGCGGCGGTTTGAGCAGAAGAGTAGGATTACCAGTTCCACCCGTCAGTAATTGATATAGATACATCTGGTCTCGTCGTGCTATAGAAAGGTCATAACTCCAGATATAAGGAGACAAATTTAATATACCTCCCTGTCCTGTAATAGCAAGAACATTGGAGGGATTTTGCAACAGATTATACCATTCATTACAGAACTGCCGCGAATTATAAACTTGCATTAATAAGAGGCGTAATTCTATTTTTCGGATAGTTATCAGGTCGTTTATAAAGTTTTCATCTATGACCTGGTAGTTAGGATTCCCTATGCAATTTCTTAAATCCTTGACAACATTTACAGAAGGTGTTTGAATCTCTATAGGATTGACCATACTTATTCCACTTTGTGTTCCGACTCCCTCAATAAGGAAAGTATGTAATAGTGCGTCAATATTCGAATAACCTGTAAAGGAAAATGGATTTTCTGTTGCGGATAAATCTGGTTCAGGCATTAATTGAACAGATATCCCTGAGGAATCTATATAACCTTTTTTCATTTCCATATCTATAATATTTGCTTTTGCACTTTCTTCGATACGGAACAAAGCCATCGGTTGAATACGAACATAATATGCCTGTTCTTCATTAGAAAATTGATTGCCGACATTTAATTCAGTCTGTACTTCTGGAAATGGGTCTGTGTTTATATGAATCAGAGTATTTAAGATATTTTCGATTGTAGTCACATCACAACTTGCTGGTAAAGCCTCTTGGATTTTAGAACGGATGTCATCAAAGAAATAAGCGGTATTTACATTTGGAATTTTATTGATTTCTCGTTTCATTCCTTTTTCTTTTGCAATCCTGTCGGGCAGGTTGTTTTCTTCTTTTGGTCCTAAGGGTAACCATGTTTCAAACACAGGAATAGACGGACTGGGTGCAAAAAAATAGGTTACCCTGCCTACCTGTCCATTGTCTAACATCGTTACAAAAGTTAGTGCGGTAGGTGTCCCGTAAAATTGAACTTTTTCTCCGCGATTGGCAAGGGAACAAGCCCGTTCCAAATCGCGGGATAGTATTTCCATAGCAGAACGCGCATTCCCATAACTCTCTTTTATCATGTATCCCTGATGGGTAGATTCAATAGCCGAAACAAACATAGCAACAAGACCCGTTAGGATTATAGATAATATTGCCATCGCCACCATAAGTTCGACAAGCGTCATACCTATTTTATATTCAAAATGAATTATATGCCGTAACTTTATTTGTTTTTTATTGTTGTTCTGTAACATAAGTAACGAACCTTTCTTCTCTCCCATCATTGAGCCTCACCTTAAAGGTTACTCGATACAAACCTTTACCCATTGGAACACGCGAGGTAGAAGCCCCATAATGCTGATATAACTCGTAAGCACTGGCCGTTGTATCTATTTGTTGAAAAGCATTATCTCTTAACCACGAATTAAGACCTGTGGATAAAGCACCTCCTACACGAACACGGCTCATTTCTGTTCGGGCTAAATCGGAAACATTCGCATTGGCGGAAGCATCGGTTAACAGTTTTTGTGCTGAAGGGAACAATGTAAAAATTGCCACCAACCCGCCCGCGATAATAGCAAGGGCAATAACAATCTCTAAAATAGAGAAGCCCGATTTTTTGTTTCGATAATTGTTCTTCATATATTCTTTCATATTTCTGTTTTTATCCTGCCTGTAACACGAAACAGACTTAATAAATTCATTCTATGCGTTACCCATACACTATCTGCAGGGATTTGTCCCTGAAGATTTTCAGGAAGAATCATCGGTTCGGAATTAGTCGTATCTACCAGTGCGAGAATATATCGTTCCTTTACCATTGTATTAGAAGTAGGTATAAGATTCCCATCTGGTCCAAAAATATGGGCATACCAGGAAGTTTTAGCACCGGAACTTAAATAAGCCATTGGGGCTTGTGCTGTTTGTTCTAAATCTAAAAATGGAACATTTACTTTGGTTAAACCGAGTAATGCAGTGGAATTTCCTTCATCCACAGAACGCAAAAGAGGAACTTCTATTGTCAGTGAATTAGGGATAACAACATTTTCCCGAAATTCGACATTGCAAAGAGCAATCCCGTCTTCAAATCGCCTATTCATACCGTATTCTGATTTCGCCTCAATAGGAACATAAATACTGTTCCATCTATCAGGAAATCCCAACCTATCACGAATATCATCGAAGCCTTCGTTGTTCTTCCTACTAATTTCATACATGACTGCAGCAGAAACCAACGCCCGTATATGGCGTTCTCCTGTAATAACTCCCTGACTTGTTTCAACATTTGTTAAAGGAACTGGCACAAACGCATCCCCATAAACAACCGCCGTATTCACACGATAGGTCATTGCATAAATTTTTGCTACCTGCATAATTTGAGCCAATTCTCGAGCCGTGCGTTTTACCGGGTCCGTTGCATCTTTATAGAATCGGAAAATAGACGGAACAGAAATAAGGGTCAACATCCCCACAATTCCGATTACAACCAGTAATTCGGTCAATGTATAACCTTGTTTTTTATCTCTGATAAACATTTTATATCAGGTCTTTCATATTTAGAAGGGCAATGTATGCTTCAACCTTCCCATACATTGCCCTTATATTTGTCAAATATTTACTAACTAGCTGTAGAAACGCATCCAACTCTGACCCGGGTCCCAATTGTTAATATCATCGCCACCACCTTTATATTCTTCTTCCTGGTCCGCATAATTTGCAGAACCTTGATAACTTCCACCAGGAAGTGGATTTGCTAAATTAGAATCATAAACACCCTGACCTGAAATCATATTAGCACCATTAGACCAGATAAAAGCCAATTTCCCTTTGTCTGCAGGGAAACCTACCTCTATTGATAAATTGGTTTCTGGGTCTGTTGTACTGAATGTTAAAGTATCACTTCTTCTTCCACCTGACACGCCCGGTAAGGTTTTCTCTTTTTCACCTAACATGTAAATACGGAAAGGAATGGGTCCACTTCTGGGTGCCCAGGGACCTGGATAAATATTATACAGATTTCCCCAAGGGTCAAAAGCAATATCTTCCAGATAACCAACTCCAAGTCGCATAACGACATCTCTATCTAAAATATCAGCATAGGCAATACCTAAATCGGGGTCTGTTCTACCATCAAGGACCCTCCGACCTTCTCTTAGCAAAGCATACAAAGTATTGGTATACAATTTAATAGCAGATAGAAATTGCTGTGATGTCAGTACATACGGTGTATTATCTCCAAATTCGAAGATATTTCTTCGAATATTATCTGCCTTAAACAGATAATTTAAATTTTGCACATTGGCATCGGTAACCATTTTAGTTAGTGCAAGTTCAATTCCTTTAATGTCCCCTAAAGCCCGTGTAGCCCTGCCTCGTGCAATATATCGGGCAACATTGGGGACAATGATAGCAGCAAGAATTGAGATGATTGCCATCACAACCAATAGTTCTACGAGTGTAAATCCTTTGTTTCGTTTCATACTGTCTTCCTCCATCCAGTTTTGCAGACGATTTTCTTCGTCCTTTCTGTTATAAGTTCTTGTAAATAATTAAACTGTCATTACATTTATACCATAAATATAGCTTTTTGTGCCATATTTTCGTTGTATTATTTTTACTATGTTCCACTGATGGTATCTCCGAGCGTGAATATCGGCAAGTATAAAGATACCACAATAAAACCGATAATACCACCCAGAACGATAATAATTGCAGGTTCCATTAATGACAACATAGCCTCGACAGCCGCTTCTACTTCTGCATCGTAAATATCTGCAACTTTATTTAACATGGCGTCGAGACTGCCTGTTTCTTCACCGACATCAATCATATTAACGACCATTGCAGGGAATACTTTGGTCTGGTCAAGAGGTGCTGCAATCGTATCCCCTTCTTTTACACTATCATGAACTTTATCCACGGCATCCTGGATGATTTCATTACCGATGGTCTCTTTTGTGATTTTTAATGCCTGTAAAATAGGCACACCAGAAGTAATTAGCGTTCCTAATGTTCGGGCAAATCGTGCCACAGCCACTTTGGTGACTAAATCCCCAATTAGGGGTATTTTTAATACAGCACGGTCTCGAAACCTTCGAACTGCATGAAATTTAAAGAGAATTTTTATAAAAATAATCGTCCATGCCACAATGGAAATAAGCAACCACCAGTTATAAATCATAAAGTCCCCGGCGGACATAAGAAATTGAGTGGGCCAGGGAAGTTTACCCCCGAATTCTTTGAAAATATCTGCGAAAACAGGCACCACTTTTATTAAAAGAAACATCACAATTGCAGAGGCAATGATTAAAACGGCAATAGGATAAATCAGAGCAGACTTTACACGCCGTTTTAACGCTTCTCTTCGTTCCATAAATTGGGCTATGCGTTGTAGTACAATTTCTAACATACCGCCGACTTCACCTGCTTTGACCATATTCACAAAAAGGCGGTCAAATTGTTTGGGATGTTTTGCTAATGCTTCAGAAAAAGTGCTTCCTGATTGGATATCTGTCGATACTTCACGCAAAATATCTTTTAACTTACAAGGTTTCATTTGTGCAATTAGCACATTTAGGCTTCGTAATAGAGGCAAACCTGCGTCAATCAGAGTAGATAACTGACGGGTCATAACCACAAGTTGCTTTGTCTTTACACCACCGAAATAAAGTTCACTTAATCCTTTCTTTTCACCTCTTGCCCTTCGTTCATCACTACGACGGGCTTCACGGACATGCGTCGGGAACAGCCCCAAACTTCTTACATCGTTAATCGCAAGGGCGACACTATCTGCCTGGATAATGCCAAAGATTTCTTTTCCTTCACGATTAATTGCTCGATAAGCATATTTAGGCATGGTTCCAATTCCTTTTTTTAATCTTCGTAATAATCTGTATGGGCTATTACTTCTTTAGCAGAAGTAACACCCTGAACACATTTTATTATACCTTCCTCGCGTAGTGTTCTCATACCTAATTTCTTTCGTGCATATCTACGAATATCATACGCCATTGCACGGTCTAAAATCATTTCACAAACAGTTTCATCTACCTGTAAAATTTCAAACAAACCTGTTCTGCCCATATAACCAATATAATCACAGGCAGGACATCCTTTGGGACGGAACAATTGAAGTTTCGGGTCTTCTTGCCAGTTTTTAGGCAATCCTAATTCCTGCATTTCTTCTTTTGAGGGACGATACCGTTCTCTACAATGTCTGCAAAGGCAACGCACCAATCGCTGGGCTAATACAGCCTCTAAGGAAGCCGTTATCAGGTAAGGTTCAACATCCATATCCAAAAGACGGGTAATCGTTTCAGGAGCACTATTGGTGTGTAAGGTACTTAATACAAGGTGACCTGTTAATGATGCTTCAACAGCAATCTGTGCCGTCTCTAAGTCACGGATTTCACCGACCATCACAATATCCGGGTCCTGACGCAGAATAGAACGCAAACCTGCCGCAAAGGTTAGCCCTACTTCTTCATTCACCTGGCATTGCATCACACGGTCTATCTGCAATTCTACAGGGTCTTCCATCGTAATAATTTTTACTTCTTCACTATTTAACTTTGCAATACAACCATATAGGGTTGTTGTTTTTCCTGAACCTGTAGGACCTGTCACTAACAAAATACCATTAGGACGGGCTAAAACATCATCTAACTTTGCTTTTACATTATCACTCAGTCCCAGACGGTCTAAATCTATACGGACAGCGGTTCGGTCTAAAATACGCATAACCACTCCTTCACCATACAGAGTGGGAAGCGTAGCCACACGAATGTCTATAACACTATCACCGACTTTTAATTCGATACGGGAGTCTTGAGGTAACCGTCGTTCGCCAATATCCATATTACACATAATTTTTACACGCGATACTAAGGCAATTGCCAGTGTCTTGGGCGGATTTACAATTTCATGCAAAACACCATCTACACGGATACGAATACGAAAACGGTCTTCATATACTTCAAAGTGAATATCGGATGCCCTTTTCTTTACCGCTTCTAAAAACACCAGGTTAACAATTTTAATAACTTCGGGCAGTTGGGCTAATTCGACCAGATTTTCTGTATCTTTGATAATTTCCTGCGTTCCTAATTCTTCAAGAGACAGCTCCGAAGCACCTACCTTATCCTGCAATTCGGCAATCATTTCATGAATAGAATCTGTCTCAAAGGAATAATTATTTTTCCATGCTGTAGCAATATCCTGGGGATTGCTAATGGCCCCACGGACCGGCTGACCTACAATATGTCTTAAATCATCTAATATTTGTAAATTTAAGGGGTCAGCCATTGCTACGACAAGAACACCGTCTACTTCTTTGATAGGGATAACATTGTAAAAGCGAGCTACATCGGGCGAAATTTTTCGAATAATATTTTCGGGAATTTTCAAACGGGTTACATCAACCTTCTCCATCCCCAATTGTGTTCCCAGTGCCTCTACAATTGCTTGCTCATCGCAATAGCCCATAGAGACCAGCACACGACCTAAAAAATCGCCTGTTAATCGCTGGCGTTGGAGTGCTTCATCCAATTGGAGTGGAATAATAACACCCTGTTCTACCAGAATATCGCCCAATCGGCGCTGGTTAAACTGGGCTGTCTTTGATTGATTTTGTTTCGCTAATGCACTCGACATATCACAAACTTTCTTTTATTTTGTCTTAAATTATGCTACTTCTCCTTCTTTTTTAGGAGCAGGACCTCCTTCAATACCCAGAGCACGAGCCGCTGCTTCAAATTCATCAGGCATTTGTGCTTTGGCAAGGCAGTCCTCATATTTGCAAATACCCTTACGGTACAGGGCAAGTAAATGTTCGTCTAACAAATTCATACCATACTTGTGACCCGTCTGAATAGCCGATGTTATACGATAAGTTTTATTCTCACGAATTAAGTTTTGAATAGCAGGGGTGCAATACATAATCTCATACGCCGCAACACGCCCAAAACCGCTTTTCCGGGGAACGAGGGTTTGTGAAATTACCGCTTTTAAGTTGCCTGCCAATTGGGTTCGAATTTGTTCCTGCTGGTTGGAAGGGAAAGCGTCCACAACACGGTCTACAGTTCTCACGGCTCCTGTCGTATGAAGGGTAGCGAACACAAGGTGCCCTGTTTCTGCAGCAGTAATAGCCGCTTCGATAGTTTCGAGGTCACGCATTTCACCGACGAGAATCACATCGGGGTCCATACGCAATGCTCTTCTCAAAGCCTCTGCGAAAGTCGGCACATCTACACCTACTTCACGCTGGGTTATAATTCCTTTTTTGTGGGAGTGATAGTATTCTATTGGGTCTTCAATGGTTATGATATGTGAATCCAGATTGGTATTAATCCAATCAAGCATGGTAGCCAATGTTGTCGTTTTCCCGGACCCTGTAGGACCTGTAATTAGAACCAATCCACGCGGTTGACGAAGTAGATTTTCAATATGTCGGGGCAAACCTAATTCTTCAAAGGTTAATATTTTACGAGGGATTAATCGCAATACAATACCTACATATCCCTTTTGTTTAAAAATAGCCACACGGAATCGAGCAATATCTTCAAATGCGAAACCGAAGTCAGACCCTCCTACTTCTTGCAGTTCCTGTTGATTATCTACAGAGGCAATACTTTTCATTAATCGTTCTGTATCTTCGGGTGTAAGTGGGTCTTCACCAAAGAAAACCAATCTTCCGTGAACCCTGCCCACAGGGGGGTTATCGACCGCAAGATGTAAGTCCGAACCTTCACGGTCTATTAACATTCGTAATAAACTTACCATTTCATACGCCATATATGTATCTCCTTATATTCAATTATACCGCAACAGCAGGTTTGCGAAGAGGTTCATCAATCCGTGTCCGTTTGTTAACTTCTTCAACAGTAGTAATACCCATTGTCGCTTTACGCCAGGCATCTTCGCGCATGGTAGACATCCCCGATAGACGGGCTTCTCTTCGAATTGCCGTGGCTGATTCTCCGCGCATGACCATTTCACGAATACGGTCTGTTGTTTGTAATAATTCATAAACACCCAATCGTCCTTGATAGCCTGTCTGGTTGCAATTATCACAACCGGCACCATGATATAATTCAATGGTAGACAGGTCCACAGGAAAACCCAATCGGCGAACTTCAAATTCTGGTGGAACAAAAGGCTCTTTACAAACCGTGCAAATCGTTCGCACCAATCGCTGAGCAAGTATTGCTCGAATACCCGACGCCACAAGGAACGGTTTAACTCCAATATCTACCAATCGGGTAAATGCAGTAGCCGTATCATTGGTGTGTAATGTCGAGAAAACCAAATGCCCTGTTAATGCGGCTTTTATAGCGATTTCCGCTGTTTCTAAGTCACGGATTTCACCGACCATCACAATATCCGGGTCCTGACGGAATATAGCACGCAAAGCTCGTGCGAAATCCCAACCAATTTCATGATTAATTTGCACCTGATTAATTCCTGTAATTTGATATTCCACAGGGTCTTCTAATGTAATTATTTTTACATCCGGCTGATTTAGATTATGAAGAGAAGCATAAAGGGTGGTTGTTTTCCCTGACCCTGTAGGTCCTGTCACCAGAACAACACCTGTAGCATGCTGAATAATTCTTTCCCAGTGATTTTGCACCTCTGGACTGAAGCCTAACTGTCCTAATCCTAACATAAGTCCACTTTTATCAAGAATACGCATAACAACACTCTCACCGAATACAGCCGGCAGAGAACTTACACGAAGGTCTATTACTTTATTTCCTAATGTCATTTTGATACGACCATCTTGCGGAACCCGCTTTTCGGAAATATCCATCTCTGCCATAATTTTAAGTCGGGATATGATAGCCGCCTGTGCCCTTTTCGGAGGTAATGGCATTAGATGCATCACACCATCTATACGATACCTTACTTTCACATCGGTTTTTCCAGGTTCAATATGTATATCACTTGCCCGCAAACGAAACGCTTCTAATATCATCTGATGGACATATTTCACCACAGGATTGTCTGCATCGCCTTCATCCATCCCTTCTGTTGTTATAGATGTAGATGGGAGATTCGCATCATCCATACTCACACTGCTCAGAGAAATATCGCTGGCACTAAAACTTGATGAAGAAGCAAGCGAACTATCAAACGAACTCACATTGGACATTGAAGATAAAGAACTCACACTGCTGGCACTACTCGCCGAACTCAACAAACTTTCTACGGTTGCTTCCTGTACCCCGTAATATTTGCCTAAAGCCATTGTTATTTCTTCAGGAGAAGCGAGAACGGGTTCTATGGGACGGTCAAGGAGTCGGGAAATATTATCTAAATTATTCACATTAGTCGGGTCAGATGTAGCAATAATAACTTTATCCCCCCGAATTTCTACAGGAACAACTTTATAAAGCGTTGCAATACTTCCATCCATAATATTTCGAACACGCTCCGGAATTTCTCTCTCACTTAACTTTATTATAGGTATACCTAACTGTTCTGACAAGGTCTCAATAATATGACTTTTACCAATATACCCTAAACGAACAAGGATTTCTCCTATCCTTCGATGTGACATCGTCGTTTGCTGACGATGTATGGCTTCCCGTAGTTGCTCTTCCGATATTATTTTCTTTTCTACAAGTATCTGACCAAATAATTTATAGGTGCTCATATTCTATGTCCATATTTTCTCTATATACTTTAACATAAATTTAAATAAAAATCAATGTTAAAAATGCGGATTTAGTTATAATTCCATAAAAAATACATTTTATTGTCAATAATTTATCAAGAGTCTTTTTAACCCCTATTTTAATATCTATTATTATAAACGCAAAGCAATCCTGTTTTACAATACAAAAATATGGTTTTTCTTATTTTAATGTTACAAGGGTTAATTCGCAATCAATACCTTTTCCACTCTGATTGGGTTTTAATTTATCCATTTTATACACAGCCAGTAAATAAGAATCACCATAAATACGCTTTAAGAATTCCGAAAATCGTTTTAGGGAAACTCCTTCCAATTTAATTTGCAACATCGGTTGGCGGGCACTACTCGCTCGTGCACGATAGTTATCCAGTTTGGCTTTATCGGTTAATTGTGTTTCTTTCAGTAATTGATTTACATAGGAAAAGAAGTCAAAATTTGGGGGTCTTTTTTCTATTATACGAAGCAACATCTCCTGGGTTTTTAAACTTTCTTCCTGTTCTTTTTTTAATTTTTCTACCATTTGCAGTTGGTTATAAGATTGAGTTAATTCATTTCTTGATAGTAGAAACTTTCTATAAGGTCCTCTGTGGAGATATATTGCCATACCTATTACAGCAATGAAACTCACAATCATTGTGATTAAATAAATTCGGTCAAGAAGGGTTTGATTCATTTTTATACCTCATTTATTACTTTTTTCTGTATTGTTTTCTTGATTGTTTTTTGGATTACTTTCCGAATTGTTTTCTGGGGAAATCGAAGGTTTTTGAGGTTTTTGTATTCGTATTGCGAAACTGGTTTGATTTCCCTGAGCACTTAATTCTGGTTCATCTACAATATTAAAATAGCTCACCTTCTTTAATTCGGAAATTGCTTGCGTTATAAAAGCGGAATCGCTGGTTGTCCCTTGTATCCGAATCCACCAGCTTTGCACATCGGGCGAACTCAATTTTATTTCTGTAATATTCACTTTATCGGAAGGCAATTTTTCTGCAATGGTATTTAATATTTCCAGTAGAGGCGGGTCAAAAAAAGGAGATAGGTCAATATTTTCATCCAGTCCCCTTTCTTGATTGACCCGTTCTATTTCCTGTGTTAATTCATTTGCCTTCGCTTTATAGAGATTACTATAAACAAGATTGTTCAGGGTTAATTGCTGTAAGAAAAAAGCACCACATACAAGCCCTGTTAGGATAAGACAATTGGTAAAAATTAAATGACGGGATAAAGAGGATAAATACGAAGACAAAGTTTGATTTTCTTTGAGCAAATTAAATGAAAAATAGGGGTCTAATGTTATTCCCGCTATCCCTAAGAGAGGATACCAGCAAGATAATGTTTCTGCAGGCTCTGTTTTCATAGCATTTGGAAACTGTAAGAATTGAGACAACGAAATAATCTCAACATCCATTCTTACCAATCGTGAAAAGACACCCAATTCTTCATCCGATAAAGATAATCCGCCAATTTCCAATTTTTCTATTCCTTCATTTCCTTTCCATCGGGCAAGAAAAGCCCTTAAACTATTTTGTACTTCTCGGGCAAAAATTTCAGGATTTTCATAATAATTTTGAATTCCTAAAACCAGATGGCGTATAAAAACAAGTTTCCCTTCGTAAAGAACAGCAAGAGTGGAAAAATCCTTATGAACCAATAAAGCCGATTTTAATTTCTTGGTATCTTTGCTCGCCTGTTTCCAGAGATATACCAGACCTAAGGAATTAATAACCGCCGTTTCAGGTTCCGCCGAAAACTCTCGCAAATATTGGATATAATTTTGAATATGCTGTTTGCGGACACCCATTGCTAAAACTTCTGTATCTTTTTTTGTTTCATTCACCACAGCAAAATCGAGCATTAACTCTTCAATAGGGAAAGGGATATGAGGTTCTAATTCGAAGCGAAGAGCAGAAACGACTTTTTTAATTCCACGAAATGGAACTGTTAGCGAACGGACAATACTCACGGAACAGGGGACAGAAAGAGCAAAACAAGTTGGTTTATATTTTAATTGTTTGAAGGCTTCTTCCAAAGCATTCAAAACAGGTTCATCTTTATCAGGGACCTCTGTATCTCCTGTGATTACAGGTGTTTCAATACCCTGAAGTAACTCTAAATATTTTCCTTTTTTTCGAACCGTTGCTAATCGAACGACATCTTCACGAATCTCAATCGTTGTTACTAAATTTCCCATGTATCTTTCTTTCGTTTTTTATAGATTATTATTTTTTCTTTTTCCCTATTATTTTATAATTTTCCAATCCAAAATGCGGAATGGCTCTGGAGGTAATCCTCCTTGATTTTGGACTGTTGTGGAATTATTATTTGTTCTTGGTGTATTACGCGATAGATTTTGCTGGTTTGTTTTGTTATTAGCAGGGTTTAGATTTGGATTCATTCCGGGGTTATTAAAATCTCCTGATTCCATCGGATTCCGAAAAACATACGCTTCAATTCGAATCATCTTATTTTGATAAAGACCATCCCCATAAATTCGAAAAACATTGCTTTGAAGGGTAAAAATTTGACCTGACATAACATAGCGTTGAGCCCGATTATCCGGTCTTTCTGCCGGAGTAATTATAGGTTTCCCTGCCTGTTGAGGGGTATTTCTTCTTTGCGATGTCGGAGGCTTGGGCAAAATACCATACGCATCTAATTGACTTAAATCTGTAAATGGTTGTGTATGTGCATCATCAAAAATTCGCTGCCCTAAACCTAAATCGGCTGGATTTCCTGTATAACCACTGACAATCGCTGCTATTACTTCCGGTTGAGCAGAATTAATGTTTACCCTACCCAACCAATCTCCATGAACAGTAAAATATTCAGATAAAGGTAATTGATTCTTTTCAGGGTCTCCAAAATATATTTCGGGTGTAATTCCTTTGATTAACAATAATTCTTCAATAGAATCCATCGGTCCATTTTTGCATGGATATGGATTTTCCAATCCCATATAATAATCATTTTCTGCCCCTTGAGGTCTTTCAGAATCTCCCTCATTATAATCTAACCAATCGAGAATAGAATCTACAATTATATCCGGACTGGCACCTTTTCCTGTATCTCGTAAAGCAAAGAATTCTCTTAATGCATTAACAAGAGGTGTTCGTTCCTGAGGTTCTCCTCCGGATTGAGGAACTAATAAAGCATTCAAATTTATCTTTCCATATTCATCCGATATGGAAGCGTGCATAAGAGCATCATTCAAGGGCTCGGTTGCTGCACTCATATTAAAAGAAAGCAAATCAAAATCACTATCTACCGGTGGAGCACCACTCATCATGGTATTTAAATTATCCTCTGCAAGATATGCCATTGCTTTAGCCACTGCCGATTTAGCAGCCAGATAGGCTTCCAGGTCTCCCTGTTGACTATATGCTAAAGAAGCCTCCACTTCTGCCTCATATAAAAACTCAACCACAATAATGGATAACAAAGCAATAAACACTAAAGCAAGAATAATGGCTACCCCTGTCCGTTTGTGAAGTTGTATTTTTGTTTTTAATTTCATTATAAATTCTACCTTCTGTTTCTAAAATGATCGCGTGCTGATGTATTAGGGGTGGCTCCTTTTGTCTTATTACTATCCATCTTAAATAGGGAACCTACATCTCGGAAATGATTAGGGTCATCCATAGGTTGCACGGTTCCTACTGTTGTAGGCAAAACAATTACAAGGTCTATATCCCCTTCCCCATTCGCAGATGCATTGCTAACTTCTCCATATTCATTAAATAGGTTTGCAATAATATGCACAGCCCATGGCATTTGTTGGATTGATTGTGAATCCCACTCCTCTACCCAATCCTGTTTAATGGGGTCATAATAATAAATATCTAAAGAAGCGAGGGGAACTTTTATAACATTTACAGGTAAAGAATTCCTATCATTCGAAAAACTCCCTGAATCTTCATCCAGGACAAGTGGCGATTCTGTAATAGTCAAGAATTGTGGAGCATTGTTTGAAATACCATATATATCTGTAGCAAAACCTGACAAACCTTCAGGTTGAGATGTATCCTCGAAAGAATAGGTAACTACTCTGCGGATTCCCGGTAAAGCCGTCGGTCCTGGCATCGGTAATGAAGTGCAAAAACGGATAGAATCCGCAGGTCCATATTGTCCTGACTCATTTTGTCCTATAAATTGATAGCCCGAAGCAGAAAAAGAAGAGTCGATATATAGGGCATTAAAAGAATTTAAAAAATGATTTACTAAGAATCGTTGTATCCTCATTTTTTCCGCAGATAGCCGTGCCAAATCTGTTCCTTTTGAGATAGAATCCAATCCTAAATAAACGATAATTACAATAATGGACATTATGGTAAAAGCAATCAGTAATTCCAGAAGCGTAAAGCCACGGGTTTTTATACGAAAAGGATATTTATTTTCTTTTATAATCCGCATAAATTAATTTCCAAATAGGGAATTCCTTCTTGCTGAGAAGCCACTGGCAGGGGCTTTCATTGTGTTTGTATTTCTCCGTTGATTGCTTTGAGTTCTACCACCGGTTAAATCGTTTGTCTGATTTTCCACACTCAGGTCATAATATAAAAAAGTCAAATTTTTGCTTTCATTCTCCGGCGTATATAAAGTTACATTTACAGTATATAACGGGATAGATGGGTCAGAACCTATTGCGGTTGCGGAATAACTCCATGAATAACCTTCATAACTTGTGCCAAAATCTCCACTTCCTTCCAGTGTCCCAGTTAGAACTCCTACTTCTGCACGGGAACAAGCCGCATAAATTAATTGATTTTCATCTGTCTGAGTTATGGTAACCTGGTGAAGTTTCATTGCATTAAAGTGAACATTAAACAGGATAAAAGCAGAACCTCCCAATATGGCTAACGCCGTTAAAATCTCCATCAGTGTAAAACCGACTTTTCTTTTTTTATTTCTTATAGCAGATAAGTATATTTTCATTGGGCTCCTTCCAGCACATAAGCACCTGCGGATACAGGGTCCCATACAACGGTATAATAATCATTGTTTGCGTTTCTCACATAAAAACCGATGGATTCTGTTAATCCGAGAGGTGTTACAGGTATTTCTACAAGACCTCTGGAAAACTTATTTCCACCGATAAAAACGCTTTCAATAACTACATTTTCAGACAAACGAACGGGTGATAGCCCCGGTTCATTGACTTCTTCTATCACAGGCTCTACATTAAATAAATCCACATTATTTTTTTTATCAAAAAGAGGTCCTATTTCATCCATCAGACTATCTTCATGTTTTACATTTTTTGCCTGTTCTATTAATTTCCTTTTTGCCAATTTTTCAAATCGTTCATTAATCTGTCGGTTCATGGCTTCTGCATCAAAACCTCCTGGAGTAGGAGTATTTTTAGTAGCCGTGTTAGTACTTGCTCCTGCTGCAGAACCCATAAAAAGTTCAGCCATTTGTTCTGGGGATAGTCCCTGTTCTTTCATACTTTCAAACAGACCTAATTGGTCGGGTTCTCCCTCCGTTGCCTCAGGATAAGTAACTTTCAAACAATAATACCTTTGTTGGTCTAAATCAATTTCGACATAGAATTCATCTCCAAATAAAGCAGATGTTGACATTACGGCTCTACCGAAATAAGCCAATCGTCTTGCTTCGTTTTCTAACTCTGAAGATAAGGCAAGGGGAAGTAAATAGGGAACGGCAATAGTAGCCATCAAGCCAATAATAAAAATAACAATTCCCAGTTCAAGTAATGTAAAGCCATCTTTTCCCCGTAAAATAATCATAATTTTTAAATTTTATACCTCATACAAAAGAATAATGTCTTGCAGATTAGTCTTCACTGGAAATATCTGCATTTGCTCCACTACCTCCGGGGCTCCCATCACCGCCATACGACATAATCTTAAAGGAGGAATTCCCTTCTTTTTGATAGACATACGCGTTACCCCACGGGTCTAACGGGACTTTGGGCGGGTCAAGAAATGGAGCGATTTCTTCTAAAGTGTTCGGCAAACGCTTGTTTTTTATCCGATACATCTGGACAGCCGTCTTCATATTACTGATTTCTGCCTTTGCTTTTGCTTGATCGGCATCATCCAGAGCACCAAAAACATAAATACCGACAGTCGTAGCAAGAATGGCGATAATGGCAATAACTACCATTAACTCTACAAGCGTAAAACCCAATAAATTTTTTTCCTTTTTCTTTGTTTTTTCTTGTGTCATGTTTTCATCCTCCGACATGTGTACTCATCTTTAATATAGGTAATAAAATCGCCAGAACCAAAAATCCGACGAAAATACCCATTACTACTATTATAACGGGTTCTATCAGTCCAACGATAGCATCAACAGTCAAACGGACATCTTCATCATAGGTATCTGCTATCTGAATTAACATATTTTCTAATTCACCACTTCGTTGTCCTAATTCAACCATATGAATCATCATAGGTGGAAATATTCCCGAATCTTTCATAGGTTGAGCTAAATCTCTACCCCTACGGACACCGGCTTTTATATCATCCAGATGCATTTGAATAAACCGATTATCCATGATACTGTATACGACATCAAGAGCCGGAAGCATGGTTAAACCACTTTGAAGCATGGTTCCCAATGTTCGTGAGAATCTCGCACATAGTAATTTTTGGAGTAAAGTACCGTAGAGCGGAATTTTAAATTTCCATCGGTCCCACTTTTTTCTTCCTTCTTCACGGCTAATCCATATCCGCCATAATATTATTAACAAAAATAAAAAGCCCACAAAGAATATGCCATATCTTCCTAAAAAAGAACTTACTCCTATAAGCACATCTGTAATAAAAGGAAGTTCGGATTGTTGTTTTTTAAAAATAGTCGTGATACGAGGCACGATAACAGTCATCATAAATGTAATAACGGAAATAGCAAAAACTGTCATAAAGGCAGGATAAGCGATTGAAGATAAAATCTGGGCTTTTATTTTTGCTTGTCGGTCTAAAACATCTGCCAGACGGTTTAAAACTTGTTCTAATGTTCCACTGGCTTCTCCTGCACGAACCATATTTACATATAGCGAACTAAAAATACGGGGATGTTCAGACAGGGCATCAGCAAGATTTTTCCCTGCATTCACTTTATCGCGAACATCCAATATCGCCGTTTTTAATCGCTGCCGTGAGGTTTGAGTTATTAATGCATTCAGGGCCTCTACCAGGGGCATACCTGCACGGAGTAATACTGCAAACTGTCGAGTCATCAAGGCTACATCTCTTGTAGAAACGCCTCCACCAAATGGGAAAAAACGCGATTTCCCTTTTCCCTCTCCCTCTTTTAAACTACTGCCATCTGTGGCTTCTTTTAATTCTGTGGGATAAAGGTCTAACTCCCGCAATTTCATTCGTGCCAATGCAGGAGAATCCGCATCTATCACTCCACGCGTCGGTTTTCCACTACCTTTTATTAATGCTTTATATTGATAAACAGGCATATCTTCTCAAGTATTCTAAAGAGTGTTTTTCATCTTGTTTTATTTTAATAAGTTTCTTCAAATACATCGTCTCGGGTTACCCGAAGAACCTCTTCTAATGTTGTTACTCCTCTCAACATTTTTTCGGCTCCATCTTCGCGGAGAGTACGCATTCCTTCTTTATGTGCTTCACGTTTAATTACATTTGAGTCGGCTCCTTCAAGAACTAATTCTTGTATTCTGGGACTCATCATTAACAATTCAAATATCCCCGTTCTGCCATAATAGCCCCGCTCCATACATTTTTGACATCCTTTACCTCTCCATAAAGTTTCTGCTCTGGGGTCAGGTTTTTTAATACCTAATTCTTCTAATGGATTTCGGTCAGGTTTATATGGTTGTTTACATTGACTACAAATTTTACGCACCAATCGCTGGGCTTGTATAGCGATACAGGATGAGGTAACAAGAAAAGGTTCAATTCCCATGTTCGTAAGTCGGGTAATAGCACCGGCACTATCATTGGTATGTAATGTAGCAAAAACGAGGTGCCCTGTTAAAGATGCCTGGACGGCCATTTCTGCTGTTTCCAAATCCCGAATTTCACCTACAAGAATAATGTCGGGGTCCTGTCTCAAAATACTTCTCAAACCCGCTGCAAAGGTTAGTCCAATTTTAGGACGAACCTGTATCTGTCCAATTCCCGCAATTAGATATTCGATGGGGTCTTCTAAGGTAATAATATTCTTATCCGGTGAATTTACTCTTTGTAAAGAAGCATACAAGGTTGTAGATTTTCCCGACCCGGTAGGTCCTGTAACCAGAATAATACCATGAGAAACGGTAATAATACGGTCAAACATCTTGTGGTCGTGTTCGTCCATTCCCAAATCTTCCAGACTGAAAAGGAAATTACCTTTTTCGAGGATACGTAAAACTACGCGTTCTCCAAAAGCCGTCGGTAGTATGGATACACGAATATCAATTTCTTTTCCACTTAACTTAATCTTAATACGGCCATCCTGCGGTAAACGATGTTCTGCAATATTGAGATTGGACATAATCTTAATACGGGAAATCACGGCTGCCTGCTGGGACTTCGGTATTGTAAATTTCTCATATAAAACGCCATCAATACGATAGCGGACACGGACTTCACGCTCAAATGGCTCGATATGAATATCGGAAGCCCTTTCTTTGACGGCTCCTGTTATTAACAAATTGATAAGTTTAATAATAGGGGCTTCATTAGCAAGGTCCAGCAGGTCTTTTTCCGTTTCTGTTCCATCTAAGGTGTGGATTGTCGTTGCTCCGTCTTCCTCCGCCATTGCTATAGTATCTATCATTTCAGCCGTGTTTTGCGTTTGACTATCGAAATAAGAATCTACAATCTTTTGTATATCTGACTTGCGACATAAAACAGGCTGAACAGGTCCCCCTAAAAGCACCCGTAGGTCATCCAGAGGTAGAAGATTTATAGGGTCATTTAAGGCAACTAAATAACCGGCTCCATTTTGCTTAAACGGAACCATAAAATATTCACGAATGAAATTTATCGGGACTTTCGTAATCAAGTTCATATCTACTTGTTGCGAAAGGTCTGATTCTATCGGAATTCCAAATTGTTCGCTTAACGCTTCCAGAACATGCTCTTCTTCTACAAACCCAAGGTCAAGCAAAATCTCACCCAACCGTCGCGGTTTAATCTTCTGGAGTTCTAAAGCCTCCTTTATCTGCTCCGGATGGACATATCCTTTTTGGAGTAATATTTCTCCAAACTGCATTTCAGCGAGTAGTTTATCCATTATTTTCTATAAATCGTCCCACGGTTAAATTCTTCTTGTTCTACCTGTCCTGTTAACGCTTCAGTCCTATCTAAAGTAGGACGATAATTTTTCCGCATATCTGCCTTTGCTTTGACTTTCTTAAAGAAACCACCCTTAAACAATTCTTGTATATTAACATCCTGGTATTCTGTTACCTTATATTGTGTAACCCGTTCCATATCACTGGATTCTTTTACAATATGAGGTGTCACTAAGACTACCATGTTGCGTTTTTCTCGTGATACCGATTTATTGCGGAACAAGAAACCTAATAAAGGAATATCGCCCATAATGGGAACTTGTGTTTTGTTGCGGTCTGCTGTATCTCTAATTAAACCGGCTAAAACTGCTGTTGAACCGTCTTTCACAAGGACTTGATTTTTAAATAAGGATTTGTTGGTTGTAGGACCTAAAATGTTTACATCTCCGACTGCTTGACTACCTCCCGCCACAGCTGATACTTCTATTTCAATTTTCATCAGGACATTATCGCCTTCACTGATTTGAGGGGTTACGGTCAATTTGATACCAACCTCATGTCGTTCTACACGCGTATAACCGCCCCATGTGCTTCCGATGACCTCACCCGTTGTTGTGCGTTGGGGACTTGCAGTGCTTGTAATGAAAGGCACTTCCTGACCTACGACTATAGACGCTTCCTCATTATCCACCGTAACCAAACTGGGTTGAGAAAGCACTTCCAAGTCAGAAATAGTCTCTATTGCCTGTAAAAGTAATGGAACGAAAGGAACTCGTAATCGTTGAGTTTTACTAATGGGAATAACAATGTCATCATATATCCCTGTTGTAAGTCCTCCACCCGAGCCCAAACTTAACGCACCTAACATACGATTAAGTCGGCTTGGACTGGTAATTTTATTTGCCGCTTCTGCTGCCGGTTTTAAAGAATCTACAATTTTTTGTATATTAGAAGTACCTGTAACAGCAAACCCGGAATTTCCGCTAATACTTGCAGAGTCTACTTTGACTCCATAATCATTATTTAATCGGACATCCATTACTACTGCATCCACAAGCACCTGTCTTTGCGGAACATCCAGGCGGGCAATAAACGCTTCTAACACTTTATAATCCTGCGGAGAAGCAACAATAAGCAGTGAATTGGTCTGGTCATATCTTGTAATCTGGACTCGCTGTTCAAATGGTTGAACTTCCCCCGGAGCTGAGGACATAGACGGAGATACCATTGACCCACCCGCGCCCGGAACTGCCCCTCCCGGAGTTGCACTGGTTCCTGTGGGTCGTCTTGTTGAACCAGAACCACCTATAAGTGGTTGTAATGCCTGCTCTACTTTTTCTGCATCTGCATTGAGCAATTCATAAATATGCAGGTTATTTGCTTCATAAGGAGTTGGGCAATCCAAACGCTTTATCAAATCACGGACTTTTTCCATCATTCCTTCGGTTGCAACTACAATTAAGGCATTTAATCGCGTATCGGGAACCATACGAAGGACTTCTTGACGGGAACCTATAATTTGCATAGCAGGAGCGCCAGGGACAGAACGTGTCGGTGGTCTAACTACAGGTTGAGGTGTCATAGGGGCTCCGGGAACCCGACCTCCAGCAGTTGTAGTTTTCGTTTCAGATAAAACCTGCTCAATCTGTTGGGCTAAGGCTTCCGCACGGGTATATTCGAGCATAAATATTTCCATTTCCGTTTCATTTCCGGAAACATCTATTTCCTGCAAGAATGAAAATATACGCTTTAAACCATCTGCTGTATCTGTAATAATCAATGTATTCGTAGGCGCGTATGCAGAAATACGGCATGACTTGGAACCCAATACTTGTAAAGCAGTAGAAACTTCGGAAGCATCCGCATACTTTAAGGTAATAATATGAGTGGCAAATTTATCATACCCTTCAGGCAGTTTTTCGGTCCCTTTAATTAATGGCGTTTTCTCTGAGGTAACAGCATCAGGGGTAGCAATGATTTTAACTAATTTTCCATCCAATGTCTCTACCATAGAAAAACCACGGGACGCCAATATAGATTCGAGAACTTGATACGCCATTTCAGGAGGTATTTTATCATGAGTTATAAC
The DNA here is from genome assembly GCA_035378955.1 of Candidatus Hydrogenedens sp. Classification (NCBI taxonomy): domain Bacteria; kingdom Pseudomonadati; phylum Candidatus Hydrogenedentota; class Candidatus Hydrogenedentia; order Candidatus Hydrogenedentales; family Candidatus Hydrogenedentaceae; genus Candidatus Hydrogenedens; species Candidatus Hydrogenedens sp. The sequence goes on from DAOSUS010000015.1 coordinate 57,051, forward strand.
AGTAACAGTTGTCGCTCCGATATTTGGGTCAACATCAAAGTTTCTCCCTGTTAATCGAGCAATTGCCGCAATAACATCATATAAAGGTGCATCATGAAAATCGAAAGAAATAGGTTCAGAAGGAGTTTCACCTGTTTTAGGTCCTGTTTCAGCTGCAATACCGATTGTGGTCTTTTCTGTCGTCCCCCCTGCAGATGGAGCTTTCCTGGGTCCCGGAGGAGCTGGGGGTTGATTCCCTCTTCTCATAGTAGGAAAAGAAGGTATAGGTGGTCTTGAAGAACTCGGAGGGGATACAGGTTCGGGCATTGTAACTGGAGGGCGAACTGCTTCCGGTGGAGATTGAGGAGGCATTTCTGGAACATTTTCTGGAACAGAAGGTGCATCCACAATATGCGGAATTTCTATATTGCCCGGTGGAGATTCTTGTGGAACTTGCTCCACATCCTGACCATAGCCCGAATATACAAACAGATTAAGAAACAACAAAAGGATAGTTATTCTTCTTCCGAAGAAAACAAAATGTCGTTTCTTGCAGTTTAATATAAACTTTGTTTGATTTTGCAAGTCTCAACTCCTAATATGAAAATGTTTATAGTTCATCTTTATATCTAATCTTGTATTTTATAGATTATCTCCATAGGGTTTCCATTCCTAAGGATGGATACTTTAACAGATGGAAGTGTTACATCACTATATTTTTTAATCAAATCTACTATTTTTTCATCACTATCAATTACATCATCATTTACCGCAGTAAGGACATCTCCTTCTTTAAATCCCAACTTTACGGCGATTGGGATTTCACTAATATTTTTTGCAGTAATACCAATTACTTTTCCTTCTGCATCTTT
>DAOSUS010000016.1 GCA_035378955.1 Candidatus Hydrogenedens sp.
AGCACAAGTGTCGCCGGGCAGTGCTGTGAATTTAGTCATATCCACAGGACCGTGTCAAGAAGGCACACAGGAAGGCGAAGGAATTACTGAAGGAGAAGGAACACACGAAGGCGTTGTTGAAGGTACCCACGAAGGTACTCACGAAGGAGAAGGTGAAGGAGGAGGAACAGACAAAGGTTGTGGATGTAATCGCAAATCAACAGGAGGAGATGTCTGGCTGAAATATTTTTTGGATTTTATTTTGGTAGGCATGTTAATGCTGGCTATGAGTGGTATGCAGAAAGAAAGGTATCCTTCTAATGGGTCGAAACTATAATGCTTTAAGATGAGATACGGCTAACCTTCCCATAAGTTGCATCCATGTGAATAAAATCCCCTGTAGTAAGTTTCTGTGTGATATGAGGTAGATTTGCAATCATAGGAATGTTAATCTCCCGTGCAATAATTGCAGGGTGTGATAACTCACTACCTCGTTCTAATAGGACACCGTCCCAGTATTGAAGACACCATGTCTGGCCGGGATTTAAACAGGGTGTTACAAGAATGCGAGGATGGGAGATATTTAAGGGAAGTGATGTTGGATTATCGGTTACATAAGCAGTCCCTTTTACCCTTCCCCCGGATACACCCCAGCCCAACCATATATTGCTGTCCTCTTCGGAAATGGAGAGGATAAAACTTCCTTCATTGATAAAAGAGGGTTTTGTAAATACATGTTCCACGCACCATTGATGTTGGCGTTCCGAAACTTCTTTTAAATGAATAGCCTTCCCTTCAATAAATGCTTCTATCAATTCCTGCCAGTTTATAAACCAGACCTGGCTTATCTCTGCCAAAATACCCTTTTCTACCAATCGTTTGCCTGCTTCCTTTAATAATTTTTTTTGCACATTTAAAATCTTTTCCCATTCAAATCGTTGCTCTTCCCGCAGATGTATAAACTTTGCGACAATACGGTATAAGAGACCTGCGTTGCTTCTTTTTTGCAATGGGGGTGGAGATATATCTCTTTTCTCTTCCAGCAATTGCCTTTCAAACAATTCGTTTTGTGCTTCACCGGAAAGCCACTCTTCCCAACGAGGCGATATAAAATCGAGGCTTTCTGTTCGGTGTGAATATTCTGTGCGAAGAAGGGTCAATAATTTCAAGTCTCGGGTGGATAGGTATGATGTTAATATATAATTTGCCCATGTTGTTATGGAAGGATACTGTCCTTCTTTACCACGAACAATATACTTTCCTCCTAAACGATATACATAACTTGACCAGAGTATTGCCCAGCGATGTATTCCCAAAAATTCTTCGGATAACTCCTGCCATTGTTCCCATTGCTTGAGCCAATCCTCTTTTGTGAGTTTTGATAATTCCGCCTCGTTCCAAAGGCTTAACTTCTTTAATAATTTTTTCTTCCATTGTTCCCAGCGACATAATACAAAAATAGAATCTTGCCAGTGTGTCAATAAGGAACGGAAAGCATCCAGCCAGAAATGTATCCCCAGTAGTTTCATCTGTTTGGGAGGACAACCACAGTTATCCGGAAATAACAATTTTAAATCAGATGAGAGCCACCATTTTGGACAACCTTCCAATAAATCAAAATAAGCCCGATGGGGAATATATACCTGTCCGCCGAAGTAATACGGTTCAAAGGTTGCTGTTTTGCCACGCATGTTCATGCTTTCTACGATTGCTTTACGGAAGATTAGTGGGATAAGTGTAGTCCGTGTAATAGGTGTAATCGGTTCAATAAATCTCTGGTCAAAGAACCAGCAAGTCATGCATTCTTTGGGGTATAAATCCATCGAAGGTGTTACTTTCGTAATGGGTCGAACTTGCAGGAACCATATTTTTTCGCCATCCCATGTCCATTCCATATCTACTGCCGTGCGATAGTCCCATTCCATCTTCAATAAACCCTTCGATAACTCTGCTAATAATTGTTCAGGTAGTGATTGGGGTCCATTGTGCCCTTCTTGATAATCTACGATTTCTCCTGTGGAAGGATTAAACAGAACCCTTGTAGGTTGTGTTTCTCCATCAACCAGCAACTTGTTTTCGCCTATCACCATTTCGCAATATCCCTGCTGAGGATTGGCGTTCATAGGCTTTGTAGAAAAACATACGCCGGATATTTCCCCTGCGACAAACTCCTGAAGAATAATGGCAAGTCCATGAAGACCTACAGATATTGTTTCCTCTTCCTTGTCCATTGTTGAGATATACTGTTCGGCTATCTTATCCAGTGTCGGAATAAGTTCCTCTGTATTTGTTATAACCTCAGTTAAAAACTTTCCCGCAAAAGAATGATAACGATTATCTTCCTCACATGCGGAAGAACGAACGGTTATTTTTTTACTTGGGGAGTAAGTTAATATTTCCCTACACCAGGTTATTATGGTATCCCGAAAATCTGTATCCGTATTCCAGAGTTTCTCTCTCACCCCTTCTGTGCTAATTATCCCGAAAGATGGCACATTTAATCCCTGCTTTTTTAATCGAACCAGACCCCATCCTTTCCCGCCAATTTCTGAACGGGAGGATTTTAATAAAACCTCATTGTCAATCAAAAAGAAACGCATAGAAAATAAAATTATTCTTCTTTCATATAACACCCGATAAGATAGGAAGAAATCAATGCTTATTTTATGAATTCAATGAGGATAATTAAAAACGCATTGCCTCATAGTAATAACAGCCGCTCTTTTTTATATATCCACTAAATTGCCTATCAAATTTTTGTATGGCCTACATCAATAATTCTTTTTATACAATTTCCTTGTCTTTATACAAAAGAATTCTTTCCCTTAACTGCTTTACAGATTGCTGGATATTGTCCGCCTCCGTTACCGCAGTTACAACAGCAATATGCCGTGCTCCGCGTTTTAAGACCTCATCAATATTTTCTAATTTAATTCCACCCATACAGGTAAAAGGGATACTTAAATGGGGCGATATTTTTTCCAAAGCCTCTACACCTAAGGGAGAAACGGATGTTGTCTTTGTCTGCGTGGGGAAAAGAGGACCTATATTTACATAACTTGCCCCTTCTTCCTGTGCTTTCAAAGCCTGCTCCAGGTTATGTGTGGAAGCTCCGATAATCAGGTTCGGTGCTATTTTTCGTGCTTCATGTATAGGTAAATCGTTCTGTCCCAAATGAACACCATCAGCATCTACTATTAAAGCAAGGTCTATGCGGTCATCTATGATAAGCAGGGCATTATAATCACGGGTAATTTTACGGAATTGAACCGCTTTGTTATATTTCATTCTATCATCACCCTCTTTTTCACGAAACTGCACCAATCGCACACCTGCTTTCAAGCATTCTTCTAACACAAATTCCGAAGGTTTTCCCTTACACATTTTCTCTGTGATAACTACATACAAATCCGTCTCGTGAAACTTTTTAATACACTCATCGTGAGTCATTACTATCCTCCTCCAACAATGCGAACCAATTCTATACGGTCGCCATCATGTAAAATTATTTTTGAATATTGTGTATGCTCTACAATCTCATCATTTACGACAACAACCATTGTTTTCCCATCTAAATTCATTTCTTTCAATAAAAGTTCTATAGAAGAATTCTCTGAAATCTGTTTTTCTTCATCGTTTACTACAACCTTAATCATAGTCCGCATTTCCTTAAAGTATTTGAACCGCGTATTATTGTAAAATAATAGTCATATTTTAATCTTAAAAACAAAAGGGTTTGTTTATGTGGAAAAACTTTTTAATTATTATAACACTACTTGTTATTTCAACATTTCCCATATCCTTTGCGGTTTCACAGGACAATATATCGGATTCGCGTCGCAACGCAATAGTAACCGCCGTGGAAATGGCTTCACCTGCTGTGGTAACTATCAATGTAGCAGAATATCAAGCAGATGATTTAGACCCTTTCTTTGAGTTATTTGGTTTTCCTATACGCCGCCAACAGATTTCTTCCATCGGTAGCGGATTTATCTTCCATCAGGCGGGATATATTTTAACCAATTATCATGTATTAGAAAATGCCAGTAAGATTAATTCAGTAACACTTTCAAACGGTGAAAAATTGGATGTGGAATTTGTCGGTGCTGACCCACGAACAGATATTGCTGTATTAAAAGCAAATGGAAAGACCTTTCCCTACATCCCCTTAGGCGACTCGGATAACCTATATATAGGCGAATGGGTTATTGCTATAGGAAACCCCTTTGGCTCACTGATGAAAGACCCTCGTCCTACCGTTAGTGTAGGTGTTGTTTCCGCTGTACATCGTAAAGTAAACAGAAATGTTTCCGGGGACACTCGATTATATCAAGACCTTATTCAAACCGATGCGGCAATAAATCCCGGTAACAGTGGTGGACCTCTGGTTAACAGCAAAGGTGAAGTGATTGGGATTAACACCATGATTTTCTCTAAAACGGGAGGGTATCAGGGATTAAGTTTCGCCATACCTATCAATCGTGCTCGTCGTGTCGCTGAAGAATTGATTAAATTTGGAAAACGCCGTGACCCCTGGTTTGGATTTAACGCAGAATCACTCGATTCTATTGACTCCCGACTTCTAAAGGAATTGGGCATTCAGGTGGACAAAGGAGTATTTGTAACACGCATATTAAAGGAGAGTCCAGCATATCAGGCAGGATTGCGTCCCGGTGATGTAATTATAGAGATAAACAAACAACCTGTCGAAGACCCGTTAGATGTTGATTTTATAAATTGGGATTTATTTATTGGTGACCCTGTGGAAATGAAAGTTTTTCGAGAGGGCAAAATCCTGAATATGCAATTTACTATTCGCGAAGTCGGTAGAAAATAAAATTACGAAATAACTTCAGCACTTTCTGTTCTATCTTTACAATCTTTGTAGGTATTGACTGAAAATATTCTTAATTCGAAAAATACAGGAGGTAGGGAATACTTAGTTCTTGCTCTTTATGTGCTCTGATAAACCCAGTAGAAGTAATTCGGTAAAATTATTAACCTTACTTCTTACAGTGAGTAAGACCACCAAATCCTGGATAGAAATATAAATCTGTAAACATAAAATTCGTCATATATTCGTGTATTTGTTGAAATCTTGCCAGGTGAGCAGATTTTTATTTCGTAAAAACCTTGCCCGCATTGCCAGTCCCTTGGTAGATTTATGGGACAAATAGGACGAATGGGATATAGGAGACCTTATAGGTATTCGTGATAATTTGCGTTAATGACTTTACTACTACGAATAGCACCCATTGCCACGAATAAAAACACAATAGGGGCAATTGGATAATCGCCCCCAAATATTTAAAACATCGCCATTATAGTAACTGAAACATTCCCCGTTTCTGATGCTTTAAATGTTTATTTTTTACCACAAAGGGCACAAGGACCTTATACAAGGTAGGGGCGAAAAATCTTTTGCCTCTATCTCCTCTATGTCCTTTGGAGTATTATATTGGTAAATATTCCGTTGTATATCCTTACTACAGTCGCTTATTGTTTATCGTTAGTGATAGAATAAAAAGGATTATAAAGATGAGCAATAATTATGGGAAATCAAAATATCTTTTTACATAAAGTCTTTATTCTATGTTTCGTTTTTTCTTCATTATTCCTGTATCCTTTCCATGCGGTGGCTTTAAAGGCAGGAGCGGTTAAGGCGGAAATTACTCCAGATTTAGGTGTGCCTTTGAATGGTTATGGAGCAAGATTGGGCAAAGGAGCAAGGGCAGTTCATGACCCTTTATGGGCGCATGTCCTTTATCTCGCTGATGATGAAACCGAAGTATTTCTTGTCAGTTTGGATTTGTGCGTTGTTGACCGAGAACTGAGAGAAAAAGTTATTGCAATGGCACCTGAGAATTTCCCGCCTCAAAATATTATCATGACAGCAACGCATACGCACAATGGTTTCGGGGGAATGTGTAAAAATTATCCTATCCGTTTTGTTTCTGGAAGGTATATCCCTGAACTTGTAGAACGCACGGCACGGATTATTAGTCAGGCTCTTCGCGATGCAAAGGAAAAAGCAAAAAATGCTGTATTAGGCTATGGCAGTATTCAGCAGAACGATTTAACCTGTAATCGTCGTTATCCCGGCGGTCCGATGGACCCCCAAATCGGTTTTATTGTAATTGAAGATGCAAACGGGAATGAGATTGCGATTATTGCTAATATGGCAGGACATCCTACATCTATAGGGGATGAAGATTTTTATTCTTTCTCTTCCGATTATCCGGGATACTATTATCTTGAAATAGAGAAACTTGCTTCGCCGGGTTGTGTCCCTTTTTTCCTGAACGGTGCCGAAGGAAATCAAACCATTCAATCCCCTGAACAAACCTCTGGCTGGGCTCGAACTGAAAAAGTAGGAAGACTTTTAGCACAGCGTGTTTATGAAGCACAAAAAAATGTAACCCTATCCGATGTAAAGTTAAAATTAACGGCACAAGAAATCCTTTTGCCAATGAGCATTGCGACCTTTTTCCCGGAAAAGGTGCTGTTCCATTCGCTGCATATAAATGGATTGGCTATTTCTTTTTTCCCGGGGGAATTATGTGTGGAATATGCCCTTCGTCTTCGCGAGTATGCATTAGAAGCAGGATATAAGACCCATTTTACAGTAGGTTTGGCTAATGATTATCTTTTGTATTTTGTCCCCAAACATCTTCTTTTCGATAAAACATACGAGGCAGGGGCTAATTTCTTTGGACCTCAAGCCGAGAAATGGGTATTAAATACCTGTTTATCTTTATTAGGGATAGAAAAACCCGAATTACAAAAACCAGCCGTTGATTTTCCTCAAATAGACAAGACAAATCAAAGGGTTTCTATTGTAAATCTGACAGGGACTTCTTATGAAAGAGGGTATGCACGAGGACAATTTTCAAAGGAACAAATTCAGAAACGATTTGAAGAATTGATACAAAAACCTATATTAGAAGGACGATACCTACCCGAACAAGGTTTCTTTTCTTCCATCCCTTCATCCTGGATAAATATAAGTTCTTTAATTTTACCTGCTATGGCAATTAGTATTCGTCCATGGGCAAAGAAATTACATTCGGAAGTGATTGATGAACTCATAGGTATTTCGGATGGTGTAGAAATGCCATTTGATAAAATCTGGCTCTTACAAAATGCCATAAATATACAGAATGCTCAATCATATAATCTGTTATTTGATACACCTTTATGTACTGCTATTGCTATTTACGGGGAACGGGCAGGAGCAAAGGATGTCCTTATTGCTCATACAATTGACTGGGCAATCAATGAGTCCCCGGTAATATTTCGAAATCAGACGGCTAATGGAATAAATTTCATTGAGATTGGTTTCCCTTGGTTTGATGGAACAATATGTGGAATGAATCAAGCAGGTATTGTATTGTCTATAACCCGTGATGCCTCTATAAAAACAAATCTATTGGAAGATACGCCGGGTCCAGAGTTTACAGCGAAGCATATTTTATCCACATGCAGCACCATCGAAGCGGCTATGGAAGAAATATCCAAAATAACTATCTCACAAGCATACCATATACTCCTGGCAGGCAAGAATAATAAAGGAAAATGGGCTACTCTCCTATTCCCAGCACCAAAACCAGAAGATACCATTGCTCAAAATCTCTATCAACAGGGCATCTTATTAGGTTGCGGTTCAATTGCAAATGCATCGGAATCTACGGTGAGAAGATATTCAAATCTATTAAAAAAATTGGAAGAGGAACGAATTATCAGTCCGGAAGAACTCAAAACAATTATGACCTCTTCCGATAATCAGGATACTTCTCCTGCTCAAATATGGAACGAAAATAGCCGTTTAAGTGTAATCTTTGAACCGACAGAGAAAAAAATCTGGTTATCTGTCAGGAATAGCGATGGAAATCCTTCAGAATTTATACCTATAGAATCAGGGAATTGATTTTTCTTATGAGTGAAACCATGCGTGTATATAGTGGATTCGGAACGCAGAAGCGAAGACACAAAAGTGGTTTTTTAAAGTTTTTATTTAAGTTGGTTTTTCTGATTGTTCTTCTTCTCTTCATTGGGTTCGTATGGACAACGAGGGATTTATATCCTGTGGAACGGTTTATCCCTACGGCACCTGCCTTTCAAGTTTTCAGCCCACAACTTATGCAAAATTACCCAACCCTTATCGAATCTCCTCTCTGGGAATTGGCAGAGCCTTCTTCGATGGTTCTTGAAGTAAAAAAATTACTATCCGACCAGCAAACTGTGCCTTTATGGGTAATAAAACATCTTATCTATGACTTTTTCTATTTCTCGGTAAACAACCTGAAAACATTTGAAGATGCCTTATTAATCGTTCGTCTATCACGCATTGGTTGCGTTATTGAAAATTTATATTCCTTGACACAACCTATAGAAATAGATTGGGCAGGTGGATTAAACTTACGGTATCTACCGAAACAAAAATTGTATTATGCTCGTAAAGGAAGGGTCTTAATCCTTTCACCCAATCGTGAGACATTGGTTCAATCCATTACACAAAAGGGCGATAAAAAAACAGAGACAGTCCTTGCGGCTGAACTTATGAAAAATCAGGAAAAACATTTAGCATGGGGAACTTTTACCCCTCAACAGCAGGATTTTCAAGGGCTATTCTCTCAAATCCATTTCTATCTTGCCCTAATGCAAAATCAATTAGGACTAAAATGTGAAACACAAATAACCCCGGATATGGAAACCCCATGGACAATTTTACTTGCGGAAGTTGTTTCATCTCCCTTGCAGGAACCTGTAGATACACTTTTTTCTTGTTCTATCAATACAGGGGTACCTCTTAAAACATGGGTTCGTGCTTTTGAAACTATACCCAAAGCCAGTATTAACTTGCCCTCTGCCAATCCAACAGAAATTCCTTTTATAGAATGGATAAAATCCTTTTCGCCCTTTGTTAACAATGAATTTCATATTGCATTGGATACTTTCTATACCGACGAAATTATTCCTTTTATACCTAAATATTGTGTGATTGCAAAAACAAACCCCAATATCTGCGAAAACATCGTTCAGACAATTATGGACCCTACCATTATTATAATGGGAGAGAAAAATAAGGCTTTGCCTGCTTCCAATTCAAATGAATATATAATCCCTCTCATTGGTAGTTCCCAGACAGATTTACATATCCAATGTGCAGAAGGTTCATTACTATTTGCTAATAACAAAGACTTACAAAATCAAGTAATAGAGCATATAAAAAATAAACCCGCTTCCAATGAAGGGAATTATTCTCTGATACTACAGATGAAACCCGAAAAACTTATTTCAGAAATTAACAACGCAATTACAGTTCTTACAGAATCAAATATATTACAATTTAACGACCCGAAAAAAATTAATGATTTATTCAATAAAATTAAGTTATTCAAAGAAATTAAAATTAAAATAAGTCTCAATAAAGGACAATTAAAAATTGCAGGGATAGCAGAATTTAACAGTAAAACTATAAAAACAGCCCAATAATAAAAATATCGTAATATATTGTATAGCAATAACTTAAAGAAATAAAACATAATCATTCAAAAATATGGTAAAATTTTTTAGAAATTATTTACAAAATATGTTGAAATTCATATAAAAATTTGATAGATTATTATCATGTTTTTATAATGTTATCTTTTATTAAGGAGAAAGGGTTTTATGGATAGTGAATGTTGCTACGGTAAAGCATTCTTATCCGTAGGTTGTGACCGTGAACTTTTCTTATATAATCTTCGCAAGCATGTAGATTTTCCCCTCGACAACTACATAATTGATGAAATGATACGGTGCCTGTGTGAGTTTTCACCAAACCATATCAAAGTCCTACACAAAAACATCCTTCAGAAAATAGAAATAGAAAAGCATGTGTGGATTGAATCCGAGAAGCAAGGTAGAAATGTTAGAACCGAAGCCACATACGATTGGATAATCCGATACGCCCATGTATTCAACTCCTGGTATGAGAAGGAATATGGGAACAAGTTCCAAAGCAACCTATACGATAAATCATATTCAGATATGCAGTTTGCCAAATAATCAAATTCTCTGACTGATTACACAAAAGAACGCATTTTTTCGGAAACCGTTTCAGTATCAGAAACGAACTTGCCCAATGACTAACCAACCCCATCAAAACAATCCATTTTTTCGAAAGAATTTTACTATAACAAATTATCCAACAAATACCGAACGGTAATTAGTCCTTCGTAAAACTAAATATAAAATCCCCTCACCCCTCCTAATCTTAAAGAAAAACATATATATGAGATCTCTGAATAAAGGTTTAATTTTTTAATCATTGTAATACAGAGGGAGTTTCGAGGGAAAATGAAACGAAAGAGAGCAGGAGTGGTATTAATAATATCGGTAAGCAATAGCGAGATAATGAAATTTAATAAGAGGAGATAAAAAAGAACAAAAAATCAACAAGAAAAAACTCAATTATTGGTTATAGAAAAGATATATTCCTTTCCCAAAGCGATTTTTCCTCTCCAAAAACGGTATAATTATTGATTTTTCCTCTCCAAAAAGGTATAATTATTTTATAGATTAATCCCAAACCTAAAAATCCTATTTGTTCAGATGTCTCAAATATTTTTATAACTTTATTGCAACATATGCTGTTATTAACTACAATGCTTTTAGTTGCTTTAATGGGGGAATATCAATGTGAATATTCTTTTTCAATAAATTCCGCCTCTTATACATTGGTAATCAACCAAAAAAATTTAGAGGCTGCCAATTTTTAGAACATCGTGCTGATAATTCTCTTGCGATAGCTAACTATCCATATAATTCCAGAATTATTGTTCTCGACCGCGAATTAAGGCAACAAATAAATCTGTATGTTCCCTTTCATAGTGTTAACAATATATTTACAACATCAAAGAAAGCAATCCTATGTATAAATCCGCTGGATAAAACCCTCTGGCAATTTTCTTCTTCCCAATATGGCTGGAGAAATACAGGGGTACAATTTACTTGGTTAAGAACATGGAGCATAGATGAAAAGAATGGAACCATTTTATCTGCAGAATATTGTGATGATACTTCCCCCTATGCTCGCGTTATACGCTCTACAGATGATGGCCTGACCTGGTCAACCGTGTTCGTAAAACAGGCTTACGGGTCTACATCCCCTGAAATTCGTCATTTCCATACCGTTACCGTAGACCCTTACACCGGCTATTGGTATTTATCCTCCGGTGATAGACCGCCTGAATGCATGGTCTGGATTAGTAAAGATGACGGAACTACCTGGACGGATGTTACCGATTATGATTTTGACCCTACCACAGAACCTAAAGTAAGAACACAGGCATTGTTCCGTCTCACAACAATGTGGTTTACACCTCAATATATCTGCTGGGCAACAGATGACCGAATTAACGGCACGGGTGCAAAACTTGTTATAAGCCCACGACTGAACCCCTTGATATTCATGTGTTAGGGACGGTCTCTTATAACCATGTCCGTAGCAGTATTGAATTTCCTGGCATCGGTTGGTTATTAATTACCGAAGATAAAACAGGGCTGTCTTATATAGAAACGACTTTTGTAATAAATGACTTTCACATTATCCCCTTTGGTAAATTACAGGACATTACAGGTTATTTTTCCTCTTCAATTGCGAGCAAACGGGCGTATTGGGATAATCAAAAAAATTGTTATATTGGTTACAGCCTTGCTCGTGGGTTAGTGCCTCGCATAGTTCGATATGAATTATATCGAGATTATCAATTGAATATAAGAATTGAAGAAGAAACCGGCGGAAGAGTCAACATAGAACCCACAAGTAATAACCATTATCGGAAAGGAGAAAAAGTAAAAATCACAGCAGTAGAGGAACCAGGCTATATCTTCACGGGTTGGAGTGGCGATTATGTTTCATCATCAAGAACTATTCAACTTGTAATAGAAAAGGATACCTACCTTACAGCCCATTTTTATCCACGCGACATTGAACCTGAATTTAAGGTATCTCTCACTTCTCGTGTCTCATTGGTTATCCTTATAATCTTCATTTCCATAACTGCAATACTTTCCTTTATTAGAGGTAATCGCATATCTCTTCCTTAATCAGGACTATATCTCCGACCATCAATATACCTTACTGTCTAATTATTACCTTCATGAATAATGAAAACTTGTATTCTTGTATTTAAAGAAAAGTTAATTGCTCAAAATATTCTACATGGAATACTGTTAAACCAGGATGTGTATAACAAACTTAACGAAATGGTTCCCTTTGTTTTTTAAAAAAGAAAATCCCAAGAATTATTAAAACTAAAAGTATATTAAAATCCTTCAAATCGTATCCTTTTAAAAGAGGTTGAATTTAGATATAATAACAGGGACAAGGTAGAAGATAAGGCCCTAACTATCTTCAGAAGGATTAAGATAAGGAATCCGCAAAGAATTTATACACTTACTGCAAAAAATAAGTAGATAAACAAGATGTAGAGAGCAAATGAAAAGGAAAATTGGATATTGGGTTTATATTTTGTTCCTCTGTTTAATCTGGGGAATCGTAATTGCTTTATCCGTTGAATTTAGTACCCGTATCTTGCTTCGCGTCGGTAACTTTTTATACAAGCCCTATTTTGAGGCTCAAAATCGAAAAGTTTACGGAATGGTTTCTGCTTCTGAACAGGCAAGACGATATAAACCTATTCAGGAAATACCTCAAAATAGGGAAAAGACAATAAAATCAACCCCAACTACAACTCTTCAAAGGAACAATACGCCTTGTGATAAGAACTACGAATTAACCCTTGAAGGAATGGCAGAATTCTATTTTGATAGAAATGGCAAATTAACGAAGTGGTATGGAGACCCTCTGATAGGAAACTATATTCAATCATTACTTCAGGGCAAACGATATGGTTATTACAATCCGGATTGGAATAACTTTATTGAGGATATAAAGAATAATCGCTTCCCAGTCAATCCTATTCGTTTGAGATATGAATATTTTTATATCCTCCAATATGAAATTCAATCCAGCCCAAATCAAGATGGGGTTTTATTACGCACAAGAGAAATTCGGGACGCTTACCCATTTTCTCTGAAGTCTCTGAATTCAATTACCAATGAAGATAGTCCCTGGCTTGTTCCTTTTTATTCATATAAACCTAACTGGGAAAAGGCTGGGAATATAGCTAAATATAATAACTTTGGATTTCGTGATGATGATATTATAATGCCCAAACCTGAAGGGTATTTTCGTATTGTTTGTGTAGGTGGTTCAACCACAGAAGAGGGCAACTCAAATGAACTGACTTATCCAAACATTATGGAAAAGAAACTTCGTAGCCACTTTAACACAGACAAAATCGAAGTAATTAATTGTGGGATTTGTGGTATTCGCTCTTTTGGGGAAGTTCGCCGAATTAATGATTATCTGCAATTGGACCCGAATTTACTTGTATATTACAACGCCATCAACGATATATGTTATCACTACATCCCCTACTGGTTAACTCTGCCCAATCCATATAAAAAAATACTTCAACACTCCGTATTTCTAAATCGCCTGTTCAATCGGAAACTCCTGCCATCAGATGATTACATCGCCGAATATTTTCGAGACAATATTTTGCGTCATTTAGGGGCCATGAACTGCGCCTGCAAGAACAAAGGGGTTCAAATGGCTATTTGCAGTTTCGCCTATCCTAAACTCAAATGGTATGAGTTTGTTCCGAAATCCTATTGCGATTTTAATATACGCAATGTTTGGGTCTCATTAGAGGATGTGATGATTACCTTTGATACTTACCTGAAAATTATTCACATCTATAATCAGGAGTTAAAAAACTTTTGCGAAAGGGAACACATTCTGTATATCCCGGTAGCCGAAGAATTCAACGCAGGTATGGACCACTTTTTTGATATATGCCACATGACCCCATTAGGAATGGAGACAAAAACCGAGATTATCGGCTCATATATCGCCCAATGGATTAAAGAAAAGGGGTTTCTCCAATAATCAGGATGAAAAATTTTATGCCACCACAGATTCCTTATCCTCAAAAAAATTAAATTTCTTGTAAATCTATCCTTTTTGATATTATAGGAACATAACAAAATACAAAAGAAAAGATAAGGGATAAAATGTTCTGTCCTAACTGTAAAAAAAACATATTACTTATTATGGAATATGAGAACATCGAACTTGACTTTTGCCCGAATTGTTTAGGTGTCTGGCTGGATGCAGAAGAACTCCAATGGATATTAGAATCTCAATTCGATGAACAGAGCATATTCATAAAAGCTGTCGTAGACGAGACAAAGAAAAAATGCCCACGCTGCCGAACTTATATGCAAAAAGTATCCCTTCCCCAGAATGATAAAATCGTGTATGATATCTGTCCTGAAAATCACGGTATATGGTTCGACCGCGGAGAATTAGAGAATTTAATTCAAAATCTACCTGAATACCCTGGCACCCATTCCTTCCTCCAATGGCTCCAAACCATATTCCACTATCAGAACAATCCCGAAGAATAATTGATAGTCATTACTATGTGTCCATAAAAGCCAAAGAATAAATAAAATCCACATCCAAAATCCGTCCTGATGATTTCCATTTGTTAAAACTCTTCTGGCATAATCATAGTCAAAATGAAAAACAAACCAATTTCAAAAACTATGGATAGGGTTTTTCATCATGTCAGAACGCATTGCATTATATCCGGGCAGTTTTGACCCGCCTACATTAGGACACATTGACTTAATCCATCGTGCCCGCCGTATTTTCGACCGAGTTATTGTTGCTGTGGCTATCAATGAAGCCAAAACTGCTTTATTCACAGTAGAAGAGCGGATACAGATGTTGAAAGAAGAAATCAACAGTTCACCCGATATTGAAGTAACAAGTTTTGTCGGACTGTCCGTAGAATTCGCAAAAAAGTGCGGTGCCCAGGCATTGATTCGCGGACTTCGTGTAGTCTCCGATTTCGAATTTGAACTGAGCCTCGCTATAAATAACCAAAAATTGGACCCCACAATTGACACCGTATGCTTAATGCCCAGCGAACCTTACTTATTCTTAAGTTCGCGTCAAGTCAAAGAAATTGTCCGTTTCGGCGGAAGTGTTTCCCATTATGTCTCCCCAAAAATCGAACAAAAACTCCGCGAACGCCTACTCAATAAGTAAGTAGTATGATAACCTTTAGGACATAGGTAACAGGGGAATAAATTTAGCGGGCGAGTTTTTTTATCTCATGAACGACCTACGGCAAAAAATCATAGTCAGACTGAGCCGTTTTATCCGGATGCTCTTTAATAACCTTAAAACGGGTGCAGTCATCTACCTCCCTTAAAATGAATATCGTTTTTGCTCCGGCTCTTCTTTTTTCACATTCGGGACTCTCTTATCATCTGTATGAATCTATTCCCAGGGTTGTTCCTTCTCATACCGTTGAGGAATCTTCTTTTTATATTTCTTTTCATACTGAGAACCGATGCGATATCTCTTGAATACCTGATATACTCCAAATTCACTTATTCGACGGATTCTTCTTTTCCGAAGGATTATGCTGATGACAAGGGCAGAATAGCCTAATTTCTTTCTTATCTTAGCGATAAGACATTCCAGCTCTTGGAAAAGACTATTCCGAATTCTTTCTGGGTCTTCTGGACTGAGGTGATAAACTTTCCGAATTCTGGGGACTATTTTTAAATTGCTTCAAGTATTTATAAAAGGTCTTGCGAAAGATATGACAGAAATAGCACAAATCTTCAACCGTCTTAAAGTATTTACTTTCTTGGTTTTTTACTTTCTGATATTCCACAATCATATTCAGTTTCTGATGAATAAATGGTTCTTGTAGGTATCGGTTCATAGGTAGCACTTCCTCGGTGCTTATGGTTTAGTTATATAATACACTAACTCAGGTGTTACCTATGTCCTATAGTTTCTGAAATATAAAATGTATGATGCTTTAGTAATATATCGGGATTATTTTAAGCATTTACGGATAGATAAGAGTCAGCGATTTGAAAATGGTCGGGTGTATATAAATGGGATAGAGAGCTTTGGAGTTATGCGAAGGAGCGGTTGCAGAAATTTCATGGAGTGAGTGCAATGTATTTTGAATATTACCTGAAAGAATTAGAATTTCGTTACAATCATTGTGAGGAAGATTTATAAACATTCATTTTAACCTCCATCCTCTTGGTGGAGTGAAGTGGATAGTCATTTTTTTATATAGGTATATGAAACAAAGGAAGTAGGCAGGAAGTCTGTATTATAAAATTATATAACAGAGGAGATTTTTAAATGCGATATTCTTTAAGCCTTCAAAAATTATTTTTATTGTTCTTTGTTTGTTTATTAGGGATTGTTGTTCCTGTTTTTGCACAGAATGCAGAAGCCCCAAAAGAGGAAGCACAATGGTATCAGCCGGAAATCATTGATAATCCGGAAGTGAAATTACTGGCAAAAGAGGGAGCCGGGAAGTTGTATAAAGTGGGTGAGCATTTATTGTGTGTGATGGAAGGGACTTATAAGGAAATGGGGTTCCAGCACGGGAAATTATTGGCGGATAAGATAGAACATATAATGAAGGTTGGATATTTTGTTAAAGCACTCTGGAATAGAGGATATACACGCGAATATGCCTTTGAACAGTCGAAGCGAATGGCGAAATATATCCCGTCGGAATATTTAGAAGAGGTTCAAGGGATTTACGAGGGCGTCCAGGCTGCAGGGAAGAAGGACATTACTTATGATGAGGTGCTTTTAGGTGCAACGGTTCCAGAGATTTTGCATTTTCCTCCCAATCAACCCCCGTCTATGCCAGCGGCTATGCCTAAGAGCTGTTCCAATTTTGCATGTTGGGGCAAGTGGACACCGGATGGGCGTTTGATTCATGGTAGGAATTTAGATTGGACAGTAAGTGCGGATGCTCAGGATGACTCTGTATTGCTTGTATGGCGTCCAAAGGGGAAGAAGCCGTATATGATGTTAAGTTGGGCAGGAGCCATTGGTAGCGTTAGTGGCATGAGTGCCAGTGGATTAACCATTGGAGAAATGACTTTGCCCAGTCCTAATGCAACATTCGACGGTATGCCCTTATTGGTTATTATGCGTAGAGTTTTGGAGCAGGAGACCCTGGAACAGGCAGTTGATGTGCTGGTGAAAGGGCCGCAAACATCGGGTTGGAATTTTATTGTTGGAGATGGAAAAATTCCTTCCGGGCGTGCTTTTGAATCCGATGCGAAACGAGTCGTCGTGTATACGGATAATGACCCCAAGGAGTCCGAAGAGACGGCTCATTGGAGCATTCCGGATGCAGTTCGCAGAACCAATCACCCGATTAATAAAGAGGGTTTGTTAGACCTGGCACAGCATTATGGGCCACGGTTTAATATTAATGTAAAAACATGGGAAGAATTGAAACTTATCCTTCCATTGTTAAAATCACAGGATTCTTTTCAACGTTATGACTGGTTAGGCAAGCAGATAACAAAAGCAGAGAAATCCGTAGATATACGCCGTGCTATTGATATTCTTGCCAATGGACCCGTATTTGGCGATGATACACTGCATTCCTTTGTGTTTGACCCGAAGGAACAGGTAGCGTATGTCTCCGTCGCAGGGAATAACCCTCCTGTTACTGCGACGCGTAGACCTTTTACAAAAGTAGACTTAAAACAATGGTTTAAATAGGTAGAAGCGTTTTTTCTGTCGGATACTTATATAAGTTTAGTTTCACCTGGTATTGCAACAGGAGGAACGGGCATAGGTCCGAAGTCTAATTTCTCAGGGAAGAGGTTTAACTTGGATTCGTTAATTACCCAATCCCAGGTTACTTCTTCACCTGTGTAAGCCGACATGCGTCCCATAATCGCTGTTAAAGTGCTTTCCGCAATGGCTTGTGTTTCATTGATATATGTGCCATTTCGAATAGCAGAGATAAGGTCAGCGTGTTCTTGCTCATACGGGTTATTTTGCTCACCTGTATACGGATATTCTTTATCTGTGAAGATATATTTTCCGGGTTCTGCTTTACCATGTGTGCCGACAACATATTCTCCAACGCGTTTGTATGTATCTTTGTTTTGTCTGCAAGCACTGGTTACACGGATACCGCCGGGATATTCAAATTCAACAAAGAAATGGTCGTAGATATGACCAAATTCGGGACCCGTTCTCTGTTGTCTTCCGCCCATACCAATAGCGCGTATAGGGTGTGTTTTTAATACCCAATTAATCACATCAATGTTATGTACATGTTGCTCTACAATGTGGTCGCCCGAAATCCATGTGTAGTAGTTCCAGTTGCGGAGTTGGTATTCCATATCAGACCAGGATGGGTCGCGTGGAACAGGGGTATAGTAATCATAATCACCAATCCAATAGCACGAAGCGGAAACGATGTCACCTATGGCTCCTTCATGAATTTTCTCTATCAAAGAGAGATAAGGCTTTTGATGGCGGCGTTGCGTTCCTGCAACCACATTGAGTTTCTTTTCCGTGGCTTTCTCGCCTGTGGCTAAGATGGAGCGAATTCCAACAGGATCAACCGCAACAGGTTTTTCCATGAAAACATGTTTATTCCTTTCAACAGCATATTGAAAATGTTGGGGACGAAACGCTGGTGGTGCAGCAAGAATTGCAATATCTATATCTGTATCCAGAACACCTTTGTAATTATCCCAGCCCGTGAAGCAATTTTTATCCTCTACCTGAAACGCATCGCCTAATTGTGCTAATTTTGCCTTACATTTCTGAATAGCATCCGGGAAAAGGTCTCCGATAGCCGTTATTTTAATGTTTGGGGAAGAACGAACACAGTCAATCCCGGCTCCTGTTCCGCGTCTGCCACAACCGATAATACCTACTTTCAATGGAGCCGTTTCGGAGAAGGCATAACGGGCTATAAAGAAAGATGCACCCGTAATAGCACTTGTCTTTATGAAATCTCTACGGGAAGGGGTTGAATGACCGCCATGATTAAATGATTGATTTTCCATGAATAAATCTCCTTTTGATTTTTATTTGGTAATAATGTTCTTATTAATATACAAAACCTCTGAACAAATAGGATTTTTAGTTTTGGGTTAATCTGCAAAATGATTATACCGTTTTTGGAGAAGAAAAATCGCTTTGGGAAAGGAAAATATCTTTTCGATAACCAATAATAATTGTATTGATTTTTTGTTCTTTTTTCCTCTTTTTTATCTTCTTTTACTAAAGTTTATTATCTCGCTATTGCTTACCGATATTATTAATGCCACTCCTGCTCTCTTTCGTTTCATTTTCCCTCGAAACTCCCTCTGTATTACAATAATTAAAAAATTAAACCTTTATCCAGAAATCTTAATTTATAAAAGAGAATATACTCAGGAGGATAGACATGACACATAGGGAAAGGGCTCTTGCCGTTTTAAGATATGAACCGTATGACCGTTTGCCAATAGTTCATTTTGGTTTTTGGAATGAGACTTTAACAAAATGGGCAGAAGAAGGATACATCACAAAGGAAGAAGCGAAAGAATGGGTAGATGGAAATCCTGTGGATGCCATAATAAGTGAAAAGTTGGGTTTTGATTTTAATTATTATTCGGTATTTAAGCCCAACGCCCATTTAGACCCTTTATTTGAGCGAAAAACGATTGAAGAGTTATCTGATGGTTCCAGGAAAGTGCAGAATGAAGATGGCGTTATTGTTCTCGAAAAACCGGGAGCTGTTTCTATCCCAGCAGAGTTTGACCACCTTTTAAAAACCCGTAAAGATTGGGAAGAACACTACTTGCCGAGACTTCAATATAATGAGAATAGAATACTAAAAACACTTGTTCGTGTAAATGATAAAATGATACCTTTTGGAGAAGGTGGAGAGGAATTTCTCAAAACCAATGAACGGGATTATCTTTATGGATTACATTGCGGAAGTTTATTAGGCTCTTTGCGAAATGTTACAGGGGTAGTGGGATTAAGTTATATTTATGCCGATGACCCTGATTTGTTCAAGGAAATGATTGATACATACGGTGAACTTTGCTACCAGAATACAAAGCGAGCCTTGCAAAATGGAGCCAGGT
This sequence comes from Candidatus Hydrogenedens sp., assembly GCA_035378955.1. Taxonomy (NCBI): domain Bacteria; kingdom Pseudomonadati; phylum Candidatus Hydrogenedentota; class Candidatus Hydrogenedentia; order Candidatus Hydrogenedentales; family Candidatus Hydrogenedentaceae; genus Candidatus Hydrogenedens; species Candidatus Hydrogenedens sp. Next base: position 20,047 of record DAOSUS010000016.1, read on the forward strand.
ATGATTTTGCCCATTTTTGGGAAGACATCTGCTTTAAAAATGGACCGCTGGTAATTCCTTCTGTTTTTGATGAATGGGTCGGACCTCATTATAAGAGGATTACAGAGTTATGCAATAGTTATAGACTGGACATCGTTTCGCTGGATTGCGATGGCTGCATTGATGCCCTTATTCCGACATGGTTTCATAATGGCGTGAATACCATGTTTCCGATAGAGGTGGGCACATGGAACGCAAGCATTGCCCCATGGAGGGAAAAATATGGCAAAGGCTTACGCGGTGTCGGAGGAATGAATAAAGTGGTATTTCTTCATGACAGAGATGCTGTTGATCGTGAAATAGAACGGCTTAAACCTTTGGTTGACTTAGGAGGTTTTATCCCCTGTCCTGACCATCGTATTCCCCCGGATGCGAAATGGGATAACATCCGTTATTATTGCGACCGCATGCGACAGGTATTCGGGTAAAGTCTATAGCAAAAATAAAAAAAGGAATTTAGTTATGAAACTCTTTAATAAAAACCGATTTTTATATTTTATAACTACCACATTTATACTACTTTTAATTTTTGTCCCCGTCTATATCTACAAAACGAATTCAGTAGTTGTTAAAACGGAGAAAGAACAACCACCAAAAGAATTTCCTCTCAATTATACGAAAGAAGGAATTCAACAGGTAGTCGAGGCAAATAATAAGTTCGGCATTGACCTTTATTTAGAATTGGCAACAGAGAAAGCAGATAAAAACCACTTTATTTCACCGTTCAGTATATCCATGGCAATGGCAATGTTATATGAAATGGCAAAGGGTAAAACGGCAGAGGAAATTCAAAAAGCATGTTCTTTCCCTGATATAGATGTGATACGACCTAATATATCGTATATATATAGAATGTTCGACACTCAATTTAAAAAAGAAAATACTACGAACAAATCCGATGAGAAAAATTACGAAATTCTACTGGCAAATGCTTTATGGATAAATAAGACTTTCCCTGTAAAAGAAAATTATAAAAATATTATCAAGCAATATTACTTTGGATTAGTTGAAAACTTAGATTTTTCAGGCAACCCGTCTAAATCAGCCCAAACTATTAATAATTTTGTTGAAGAAAAAACTCAAGGAACTATAAAAGATCTTATTTTGCCAAATGAGATTGATGATTTCACTGTTATGGTTTTAACTAATTCCATATATTTCAAAGGAGTATGGCTCTATGAATTTGATAAACAAAACACAAGGGATAGGGAATTCAAGATTAATGCTAATAAGACAATTAATGTCCCATTTATGAATTTTATAAATCCAGAACAAGAATTTTTGTATATAGATACCCCTGAATTAGAGATCTTAGAATTACCCTACAAGGAACGCAAAATATCCATGTTGATTATTTTGCCTAAGCAAGGCAATTTGGAAGAACAGGAGGAGAAAATATTGAGAGAATTTCCAGAGTTGAAGCAAAAAATGCAACCCCGTAGTGTTTATCTAATTTCTATCCCAAAATTTGAAATAGAAACAAACTATCTTTTAGATGCTGCTTTTAAGAAATTGGGAATAACTTCTGCTTATTCTGCTGGTGCAGATTTTTCAAATGCAACGGATATGGGAATATTTTTAGACGAAAGTAAACATAAAGCATATATAAAAGTTGATGAAAAAGGAACAGTTGCTTCCGCAGCAACTGTTCTTTTATTAAAATTAGGCGAGGATATTGATTCACCAAAAAAGATTAATTTCATTGCAGACCATCCTTTTATCTTTATAATACAGGATAACCAAACCAATGCAATCTTATTCCTGGGAAGAATTGTTAATCCTGTTTCTAATTCTGTCTAAATTAAACGATTTTACTTTGATGATTATCCCCCAGAAGAAATATCTCTAATATCTGGAAACACCCCCCAATTTACCTTATTCTATAAACAGGAGTGATAATGGTATATTGATATACTCCGTGTCGAAGATAGCAATTTTTTGATGTAATTTTTAGTATCTGTGGATAAAAAAAGAGGGAAGCTTGGGCTTCCCTCTTAAATATTTCTATATTAAATATTTTGATTAGTAGTGGGGATGATTGTGGGCACCGCCTTTATCTTCTTTCTTTTCAGGAATATCTGCAACAAGACATTCGGTTGTGATAATCATGCTGGCAACGCTAACTGCATTTTGTAAGGCACAACGAATAACCTTCGCCGGGTCAATGATACCCGCTTTAATTAAATCTTCAATATTTCCTGTATCTGCATTTAATCCTACATTTTCTTTTTCTTCTTCCAATTTAGCAGAAATCAATTCGCCATTTAGTCCGGCATTATTGGCTATTTGAATTAAGGGGATAGCCATAGTTTTCTTCATTAATGCAACGCCCAGACCTTCATCACCTTCCAGTTTTAAGTTGTCCAATACCTTACGGGCACGAAGCAACGCAACACCACCACCTGGAACAAATCCTTCCTCAATGGCAGCACGGGTTGCATTCAAGGCATCATCCGTTCTGTCTTTCTTTTCCTTCAATTCTGATTCTGTGGGAGCACCTACGCGAATAACAGCAACACCACCTGCCAATTTGGCAAGGCGTTCCTGTAATTTTTCACGGTCATAATCGGAGGTGGTTTCTTCGATTTGTCGGCGAATTTGTTCGCACCGTGCTTGAATATCTTTCTTTTTACCGGCACCTTCAATAATAGTTGTGTAATCTTTTGTAACTTCAATGCGTTTGGCTCTACCTAATTGGTCAAGGGTTACATTCTCTAATTTAATACCCAAATCTTCGGAGAAGAATTGTCCACCCGTTAAGATAGATATATCTCTCAGTATTTCTTTTCTGCGGTCACCAAAAGCAGGTGCTTTTACGGCACAGACTTTGAGTATTCCACGAATTTTATTAACAACAAGAGTGGCTAATGCTTCCCCTTCGATGTCCTCTGCAATAATTATCATAGGCTTTCCGGTCTGGGCAATTTTCTGGAGAAGCGGTAGCAAATCGTGAATACTGCTGATTTTCTTTTCATAACAAAGGACATAACATTCTTCAAGAACTGCGGTCATATTGTTCGGGTCTGTTACAAAATAGGGTGATAGATAACCACGGTCAAATTGCATACCATCTACAATTTCTACTTCCGTTTTTAATCCTTTTCCTTTTTCAACCGTAATAACCCCATCATTCCCGACTTTATCAATGGCTTCCGATATGAATTGCCCAATTTCCTTATCTCCATTGGCGGAGACAGTGGCAACCTGCCGTATTTCATCAGAATTGCGAACTTTTTTACTCATATTAGCGATGGCTTTCACTACTTCTGCCAGTGCTTTGTCCATTCCGCGTTTAATAGCCATCGGATTGGCTCCTGCGGTTACCAGTCGGATACCTTCGTGAACCATGGCTTGAGCCAATACAGTTGCCGTAGTTGTTCCGTCACCTGCGGTATCATTGGTTTTGCTTGCTGCTTCACGCAACATCCTTGCACCCATGTTCTCAAACGGGTCTTTCAAATCAATTTCTTTTGCGACCGTTACACCATCTTTTGTGATGGTCGGAGAACCATAGGTTTTCTCTAATAATACATTGCGACCACGCGGACCTAAAGTTGCCTTTACTGCATCTGCTAAGACATCAACGCCTTTAATCAATTTTTCGCGGGCTTCTTCACTGAAAACAATCTGTTTTGCCATAAGAAATTCCTCCTCCTTAAATGGTTAAATAAAGTTACATTCAAGGAAAGTAATATTTATAGTTTTGATTTTCTGTTAGCACTCACCCGTAGTGAGTGCTAATATAATACCATATATATAATCGTTTTGCAAATAATCTTTACTGACAAAATCAACTAAATTTTTTATTCCAAAAAACACAGTCGTATTTTCAACTCTGTATTTTGTAAAATATTGAACTACTTATTTATTTTGAAATAAAATGGATTAAGTTTTAAACAAACCAACTGGGATAAGGGTAAAAATATGGATACAAAACGACTTTTTTCTATACTATCAAAATTTGATAAAGTGCGTGTTCTTGCTATTGGTGATATTTATTTAGATGAAAATGTTTACGGCAAGGTTACAGAAGTAAGTTTAGAAGCACCCATTCCTGTTTTAGAGGTATTGGAGCGTAGATATAATCCAGGTGCCGCAGGTAATGCTGCTTGCAATGCTTCTGCACTCGGAGCAAAGGTATATATGTTAGGTGTTGTAGGTGCAGATTCTAATGCAGAGATTTTAAGAAATGAATTTCTGAAACGGAATGTAACCATAGATTATCTTGTGGTTGACCCGTTACGACCTACAAACACCTATGGGAAACTTCGTGCTGGTGGACATAATATCCCAACCCAGGAAGTTCTTCGCACAGATACTCCGCGTCCCAAGCCTATCTCAGGCAAGGTAGAGGAGCAATTAATCAAAAACATATGGAAGGTGGCTAAAAAGGTAGATGTTATTATGGTGGGAGACCAGGTATCTTCTGTGATAACGCCCAATGTCTTATCCGCCTTAACAGAATGTGCTAAAAAATATCATTTGATTACCGTTGCAGATTCTCGTGCACGGGCTAACATTTTTCAGGGTTTTGATGTTATACTTCCGAACGACAAGGAAGCAGGGATTGCAACAGGGATTAATGTTGTAGACTATGAAACATTGAAAAAAGCAGGGAAGGCTTTACTTAAATCAGCCAAGAATGCAATGATAACGCGTGGACCCGATGGTATAACTATTTTTTATCAAGACGGTAAGATTGAAGATGTGCCGATTGCCCCCGTTCAGGTAATTGATGTAACAGGAGCTGGCGATACTGTAACGGCAACCGTTGCTATCGCCTTAGTTGCGGGAGCGAACCTTTATGAATGTGCTGTATTGGGAAATACAGCTGCGGGTGTAGCCGTAGCCCAGCATGGAGTTGTTACCGTTTCCTGTGAGGAAGTGGAACAAGCCCTGTTAAGTGCCGGCGGTCCTTCGAAATTAAAGACATTACCTCAATTAAAAAAGATTGTCCAGCAATTGAAAGAACAAAATAAAAAGATTGTGTGGACAAATGGTTGTTTTGATATTTTACATGTGGGACATATTACCTATCTCATGCGTGCAAAGAAAGAAGGGGATGTGTTGGTTGTAGGTTTGAACAGTGACCGCTCTGTGCGTCAAATAAAAGGGGAAGGCAGACCGGTTATTAACGAACACAATCGTGCTCTGGTGTTGTCGGCTCTGGAATGTGTGGACTATATTGTTGTATTTGATGAAAAATCTCCTCTCTCAATAATTAAACAGTTAAAGCCGGATGTCTATGCCAAAGGCGGAGATTATACAATCGATACATTAGTTCAGCCCGAACGACGGTTTGTAGAAAGTTATGGCGGAAGAATTGCTCTTATCCCCGGTGTGGAAGGTCAATCAACGACAAATATTATCCATAAAGTCAAAGGGAACGCATAAAGTCTCGTTAAATCCGAACCATAAGACCGATAGGCCTGATTTATCATCTTAAGGGGATTATTTTATTCTCTGTAAGGTAACGGTATATCTGTTGTGCTACAAAATTATGACCGTCAACCGTAAAGTGCACCGTGTCCAATAAAAGTTCTTGGATATTATTCTTTTCAAATTCAGGGATAAGATTGAAATAGGGAATTTTCAATTCTTCCAACAAAGGAATAAAACGGGGTTGACACCAGAGTTTATCGCCTTGCCGCATAGGGAAAATACAAACCAAAACAGGTATGTTTCTTTGTCGGGATATTTGTGCCAATTCGGAATAAGGATTTTTTAATAACGCTAATTCATCCTGTTTATACTCATTGTATATATACAATAATTTAAGGAAAGAAATTGTTCGAGAAGGACCGCGAAAAAAATGCCACCAGAGCCCCCCATCGAAACCAATTTGTCCATCATTCGGGCAATAACCCATGATTATAAGGTCTGGATTATAATAAAGCACTTTCGTTTTTATAAGTTCAATTTCCTGTTCTGCATTATAACCACCTATTCCGAAATTTAACACTTCGAATTGTATATTTGTGGTATTGTTCCCATGTAGGAGTTGCTCTAATTTTTTCGGATAGGTGTCTTCCAATCTTTGTCGCCAGCCAAAAGTAACTGAATCCCCAACTACGGCAATACGAAAAACATGGGACGGTTTTTCCCGAGAAAATTCACGGTCGCGAAATCCATCGGAATTTATTTTTATCATGCCGGATATTTCTGCATTGGGTCGTAGTTCATACATTAGTTTTTTATTTTTAGAGCGGATGTGGACAATACTATTCCCATCCGATTGCCATGTGAAGCGACTCGCTTGCATAGGGTCTACTTCCCAGGCAGCACTATCATAACGCGGGTCTACAGGAACAAACACCCCCATGGATTTAACAAGTTTCATCTCCCAATAGGCAAAGAACATTTCTGCAATCGTAAGACAGAGAAGAAGACTTGCAAGAAGTAAACCCACATTTATAAGAATATTTATTCTCTTACTCTTTCGTAGGTATTCTTTTGATTGTATTTCAGGACATTTTTGTTCATTCATGATAGTGATACGGATTGTGTTAAACTAAATAAAATTTGTTGTATTATTGTAATTAATTTCGGGTATCATCTTCGAAATAAGGTTATTAAAAATATGGATTTGAACGAATATATGGAGCGAGAACGATTTTCGGAGGCAGTATATATAACACGACCCATGATGCCCACACAGGTAGAGTATCATTCTTTTCTTTCAAAAATTTGGGAAACACTCTGGCTTACCAATGAAGCCCATTGGCATCAGCAATTTACATCGGCACTGAAAAAATATTTGAATGTGTCGGAATTAGTTCTTTTTTGCAATGGAACTATAGCCTTATTAATAGCATTGAAGATACTGGATATAGAGGAGGGAGAGGTTATCACGACCCCTTTTACCTTCCCGGCAACACCTCACATTATTTGCTGGAACGGTTTGAAACCCGTGTTTTGCGATATTCAAGCAGGTGGATATAATTTGGACCCACAAAAGGTGGAAGAATATATTACTCCGAATACAAAGGCTATTTTACCGGTGCATGTTTATGGAATACCTTGCGATGTAGACGGTTTCTCCGCATTATCAAGAAAATATTCCATTCCGATAATATACGATTCCGCACATACTTTTGGGTGTTGGTATCGAGGCCGTTCTTTATGTGATTATGGAGACCTATCTGTATTAAGTTTTCATGCCACCAAGTTATTTACCACTGCGGAAGGTGGTGCTTTGATTTGTCATAAGCCAGAACAGGCACAAATGGCATATTTTATGAAAAATTTTGGTATTGCCGATGAAGAAACGGTAGTTGGTGTTGGTATAAATGGGAAAATGAACGAACTTTCTTCTGCTTTCGGTCTTGCCTCATTGCCCAAAGTAACAGAGGAAATAAGTAAAAGAAAATCTTTATATAAATTATATTGTGAACAGTTAAATGATTGTATGGGGATTCAAACGGTTTCAGAACCCAAAGACTGTGATTGGAATTATGCTTACTTTCCTATTGAAGTAAATAAAGCAGAATATGGCATTTCGAGAGACGAATTATATAAAAGGCTTCGCCTGTGTAATGTAATTGCACGAAAATATTTTTATCCCTTATGCAATCGTATCCCCTATTATGCTCAAAGGACAGATATTCCAAAAATTCCAACGCCTAATGCAGATAAAACCGCAGAACAAGTTCTATGCTTACCTATGTATGGGAGTTTACCCCATGAGTATGTTATAAAAATTTGTGAGATGATAAAAACTTTCCCGAAATGGGCTGATGCATGAAAAGAAGGAACGTTTCAAAATTAGAAAAACCTGTCCGTGTAATGATCTTCCCGGGAGGAACGGAAATAGGTCTTGAAATATTCCGCTCTCTATCTTATTCGAGACATATAGAATTATTTGGAGCGACCAGCCTTGAAAATGATGTGGGTTGTTTGCTATTCAAACACTACTACACAGGATTACCCTTTGTAAATGAAAAGACCTTCCTGAAAAAGTTCTGTCCGTTATTGAAAAAATTAAAAATTGACTTTATTTTTCCTGCTCACGATACAGTAGGATTATTTTTAGCAGAACATCAACGCGATTTGCCTGGTAAAGTTCTAATCTCCCCGATAAAAACATGTCGAATTTGTCGAGATAAACAAAAAACTTATAAATATTTCGAGGGGATACTTCCTGTTCCGAAAGTTTTTGAAAATACTTATCAAATCCCCCATTTTCCTGTATTTCTGAAGCCCAAAATAGGTGAAGGTTCAAAAGGGGTATTTCGTGTAGAAACAAAGAACGAATTGGAAGGAATACTGGAAAACAAGTCAAATCTTTTAATTTTAGAATACCTGCCCGGAAAAGAATATACCCTTGATTGCTTTACAAATTACGAAGGGAAACTAATCTTTTTTGGGGCCAGAGAGCGTATTCGCGTATCCAATGGGATTAGCGTGGATACACGGGTCACAAATTGTAGTAAATTCACACAGTTTGCAGAAACAATTAATGGACATCTGAAATTTCGAGGTGCTTGGTTTTTTCAAATGAAAGAACGAGCCAATGGCGAATTGGTTTTGCTTGAAATTGCTCCACGGGTTAGCGGAGGAATGGGTTTATTTCGCAATCGTGGGGTTAATTTACCCTTACTAACCGTTTACGATGCCCTGCGTATACCCGTCGAAATTATGGAACAGACCTTTCCCGAAGAAATGCAGCGATGTTTGTTCAATTATTACCCGAAAACATTTGTTTCATCACCACCGCAGACTTATAAAAAACAACCCTACTTCTTTGACCATGTTTATATTGATTATGATGACTGTCTGTTCCTTCACGGAAAGTTGAATTATCCATTGATTTTATTTTTAATACAATGTAAAGAAGCCCATATCCCAATAACCGTGCTTACACGGCATAAGGGACCCTATAAAATTTCATTACACGCACTCGGATTAGATAAACTAATAAGTGCATTCATTGAGTTACATAAAGGAGAAAAGAAATCGGCCTATATTCAATCAAAAAAACCTATATTCATTGACGATTCTTATCAGGAACGCAAGGAAGTATATGATACATTAAAGATACCGGTGTTTAGTATGGATATGATAGAAAGTTTGATAGACTGGAGTTTGTGGTATGGATGAGCATGAATTTATTGAATATGTAGGAAAAACATATACAAAGGGGGCTATGCAGGACCGTGTTATAAGGGAACTTATTGTTCGCACCATTAAACCTTACCTAAACCCGCAGATGATAGGACTTCAGTTAGGATATGCAGAAGGCGTAGATACAGCAATGCTGGCTCCCTTATTGGCAGAGTTGGATGTAGTAGAAGGAAATGCCGCTTTTATCTGGGAAGGGAAAAAGAAGAATATCCCCAATGTCCGTTTTATTTCCTCTCTTTTTGAAGAATTAACCCTTGAAAAGACAGGACGACAATATGATGTTATCTTTGCCATATATGTAATGGAACATGTTCAGGATACTTCGGTAGTGTTAAACAGGATTCGAAGGTTGTTATTACCTGAAGGTATCTTCTATGCCGTTGTGCCTAATGCGCGTGCCTTGTCCCGTCAATTAGCTCGGCACATGGGTATATTGGAAGAATTAGATGATTTTACTCCTCATGACCTTCAGCATGGACATCGAAGAATTTATGACCGAGTGCGACTTAACCGAGACCTAACTCATGAAGGGTTTAAGATAATTCATCAAGGGGGTATTTTTCTGAAAATATTGGCGGATTTCCAATTAAACCAATTATATCGTTCAGGCATATTAGGACCTTCTCAAATTGACGGATTATATCTGTTAGGACTGGAATACCCCGACCTGTGCGGCTCTATTTTTTCCATTGCAAAGAGAGATGAATTATTTACCTCAGGAGGAGAAGCATGAAGAAATGAGCAAAGATGTGAACCATTCCGATATAGAGTTTTCCATAGTTATTAGTTGTTATTATGAAGAGAAAAGTATTCGTGAATTTCACCGTCGTTTGAAGGAAACCTTAGAAAAAATAGGCAGGTCCTACGAAATCATCTTTGTAAACGATGGGAGTACCGACAAAACATGGGAAATATTGAAAGAAATCTACAAAGAAGATGAACGGGTTTTTTCTATAATTAATTTATATCGCAATTCGGGACAACAGGCAGGAGTAACCGCAGGTATTATGGAGGCACGCGGTAAGGCGATTGTCCTTATAGATAGTGATTTACAATTAGCCCCGGAGGATTTGCCTAAATTAATAGAGAAATACGATGAGGGTTTTGACATTGTCAGTGGATATCGTATTCAGCGGCAGGATAGCCCCCTTCGCAAAATTCCATCAAAAATTGCCAATTGGATTATGCGAAAATCTTCGGGTATGTCTTTGACCGATTTCGGTTGCACTTATAAAATCTATCGTGCAGACCTCATACATGCATTCGAATACGGTCCTTTCAATATATTCCGCACCGCAGATGTAGTTTCCCGTGCAGGAAAATGTGTAGAGGTTCCCGTTCAGCATTTCCCACGACCCTATGGGAAATCCGGATATACCTTCTGGCGCCTCTGGCAATACAATATGGACAATCTGGTGCGTTTATCTCCTCGTTTGTTTCAATGGCTGGCGATATTCTGCCTTATATTTGGCTTCTTATTCTTTCTGCGAATTTTCTCCGCTCTTTTTTGGGATTATCACATTATGAATGAGATTACCCCGGGACTAATTTTGAATGTTATTATTTTCTCATTGCTGATTATTGTAGGGATACTTTCTATTATCGGTGAATTTGCAATGCGTTCTTTCCTCGCTTTATACCGTATTCCTGCGTTTATAGTCCGTGAAAAATGGATACGGAATAAAGAATAGGATTACTTCATTTTATCTATATCGGGAAAAGTCAGTCTCATGAAAACACAACAAAAATTGTTCTGGGGAAAAATACGGTTTATATCCCTTCAACTTTTGCTATGTCTACTTCCTTTTTTTCTTCTTTTCTCTTTTGAATATACTCTACGGTTCTTAAACAAAGGAGAAGACCGACACCCAATTATCCAAAAACATTTTAATACACTAACGGTATCCATCCCGAACCCTAATTTTTACCAACAATTTTTTAATATCCTTCTACACGACTTTGTAAATTGGGACCATCTTGATTTTTATGTTCCTGAACAAAAGGATAAAGATACTATTCGAATATTTGTTTTCGGGGAATCTGCAATGTATGGGCTGGAATCTTCTGCACGGCAATTAGGAGTTATGTTAAAACATTCCATTCCCGTAAAAAAGTGGGAAATATATAATGTATCATGTCCGGGTATTAATTCCCATGTGCTTTATTTTCTGGCTAAAGCCTGCTCAAAATTATCTCCCGATTTCTTTATTATTTACATGGGGAACAACGAAACAATAGGTCCTTATGGTGAACATTCTTGGCTTTATTCATACCCTTTCTTAAGAAAGAATAGCATTATTCGACTACATACCTATGTAAATTCACTACGAATGGTACAATTAATAGAACGAAAAGAAAATACAAATTGGCGTGAACAGAAACCGAAAGATTTATTCCCTTTTCTCCCCAAACAAGGACAGGAAAAAAGAACCCTACAAATATATGAAAAAAATCTCAGGGATATGATACAGACGGGAATTTTCGCTCATGCCGATGTAATTGTAGGAACCTTATCCTATAATAGAAAATATGGCAAGAAAAAAGAAGAATGGGGCTCTATCCGTTTTGAGCCAACAGAAATGAACCGATGTATTGCAGACACCTGTAACAAATTCCCTCAAAATGTCCATCTGGTTGATGTGGATGAAATGCTTTCAAAAAATAGTCCCGGGGGCATTCCCGGTTACGAATATTTCTGCGACAATATCCATTTTACTTTTGAGGGAAATTACTTGCTTGCTTGTGAGTGGTTTCGAGCCATTTCAAATATCTTAAAAGAACGCAAAATTATCACGGAAAAAGGAGAAATCCCTTTGATGAGTATGGAAGATTGTGCCCGTTATTTAGGCTGGAACCATGCTACAGAATTGCTACAATTACGGATGCAAAAGGCTGTGATTATTGACCCTATTTCTCTGGAAATTATTTCTGAAAAGGAAAAACAATTCGATGAAGAACTCGGAAAAAAGATAGAAGAAACCGTAGTCGAAGGATATTCAAATGCCTATAAACTAAATCAAGACGATGAAAAAATTTGTATGCAGTTAATTGAATGGTTATTAAAGACAAAAAATATCCTTCAGGCAGAGGTAGTGGCTCAGGAATTTCTGAAAAAATATCCTTACTCCCGAATTGCTATGCGGTTGTTAGGGAATGTATACGCCAATAGGGGAGAGATAAGAAAAAGTATTGAAATGTATCGAGAATGTTTGCGATATTTCCCTTATGATGGACTGGCACAGAATAGTTTGAACATTATGTTAAAATACAACAATACCCGTGATAATTCAGCCCATGAGTAAACAAAAAGACAAAAACAGCACAATGAAAAGAATTATTGCTGATTTACTCCTTTTTTTACTTATCGCTGTTTTGTCTTCCGTGATTGTTTATGAACATTTAACAATCCGTGTGAAAACGATTGGAAGAGATTATCGTTTTGAACAGGACTGGCTGGTCAATGCCATATCTATTGCATGTGGACAGGGCTTCACTACACCCGTAGCCCCTTATCCTGAAAATATGCGACTGTTTCTGGAACAGAAAACAAGTTCCATGCAATTCTCTGACCTGCCTAAAGATTGGGGAAGATGGGACAATAGTCGCTTTGTAAGAACACATTATTATTTGATATATACGATAGGTATTCTGTGGCGATGGTTCGGAATAAATTGGGATGTATTAAAATTATATGCGGGGATAGTGTTCGTCATTACCGTATTAGCGACATATATCCCTTTGTATATGTTCAGCGGGAGAATAACTGCCTTTATAACAACCTGCCTCGTTATGAATGCCCCATCCCTTCTTTTTCTGCTGCCTTCCATTCGTGACTATTCAAAAACTACTTTCTTCATGTTATTTCTCGCAATATCTACCATTTTGTTTTACTTTGCAAATAAATGTGTATGGAGAACTGCTATCTTCTCTTCTCTATTAGGGTTTGCAATAGGCATTGGATTGGGGTTTCGTCAAGATGTACTTATATTATTCTTTTTAGGGCTGTCGTTTATCGCTATTATTGGAGGAAAATTTTTTTATCAGAAGAAAATCATTGCCAGCATAAATTGCTTTGTCCTTTACCTGTTGTCCTTTCTTGCAACGGGTTATCCAATATTGCTGGCAATTGCTGAAGATAAAGGAGCCGTATCCAGCCATTCATTGGTGCAGGGTCTTGCAAGCACCGTAGAACAAACCTCAATGGGTGGCACGGCTTCCTATCGGCTCGTTTATGAACCCAATGATATGCTTGTTCATTCAACAATTGCCTCCTTTGCACGACGCACAGGTTTTAAGGAGTCTTTTGATAATTATCTGTCACCGGCATACGGTTCCGCAGGTAGGGCTTATTTTAGGTCTGTTGTATGGCACTTGCCTGCGGATTTATGGGGTAGGGTCCTGTCCTCCTGTAGTAATTGCTTCTCAACAATCTATAATTTTACAAAGGAACAAAAGCAAAATCATCAAGAATTTAATCGCCCATCTCATTTTTTATTCTTCACCGACTGTCTTTACTACTGGGACATCTTTCTGGCTTATATCGGACCGTGGGCATTATTGGGAATAGTCTTTATTACAGGTATGAAAAATATCTGGAAAGGGATATTAATTGCTGGGGTTTTGGTTTATTTATTAGGTTATCCTTCTATCTTATTTGAATATCGGCATGTGGTCCATCTGACACCTATCTTATACGGGATTATCATTGTGTTTATATATGAATTGAGTGCAGGTTTTATTCATACTCTTTATTATTTGTATCGAAAAAAATTGTCAGCGAAAACTATTTTTGTTGGACTGCGTAACGGTGTTATTGTCCTGCTATTTGTCCTATGTTCCTGCACATTGCTTTATTCGTTATTAATTCTATGGCAAAAATATCAACTGTTAAACCTTGTTTCCTCTTATCGTCAATTAAATTGGGAAGAAGTAAGTCTTAATCATGTTGATAATGGAGCCAACATCTTATTTCAACCTTCAAAGACCTTACCCGCTTTTGAAAAAGTATCTGAACTACCTCCTATGGAAACACCGTTTGAATTTCTGCGGGCGGATTTCGAATTAACAGAAATTTTCCCTATTTATTCGCTATATGATAATACCTATTACGCCGTTGATTTCTCGGAACCCTTAAATCCACTTCTCCATTTTTATGCCCCCAAGGAAAATAAACCCCTTCGAATAAGTATTTATTTTTTAGTATACTCTGCTTCTACCATAAAACCAAGAAATGAACCGATATTTAACAATCGGGAACCGATTATATGGGTTCGTGGTACATGGAAAGGGGTTGAAATACCGAAAGAGTTTAAAACATCATTTCGAGGCTTATATCGAGCAAAAAACCCATCTGCGGAACCTTTTTTGATAACTCTGGTTGCCCCTGAAAATAATTCTATCAAGGGTTACTATAAACACTGGAAATACGCATGGGATTTTAGAAATGTTCGAGACAATATAGAACGATACAAAATATATGACCAATACAAGTAAGAACATATTGTCAAACATCAAAATTAATCCGGACATCTTTTTCTGTCTTCTACTTCTAATTGTTGGGCTATTCCTTCGTTTGTATCGAATTTCTCAAGAGTCTATTTCGCTGGAGGAATATGCGTGCATAGCCAACCTAAATCTTAATTCCATTTTCCACTTCCTAAGCGAGCAAAGGAACACCTATCCTTACGGGGGGATTTTATTCCCTTTACTTCAATATTTCTGGGGGAAATGCTTTGGGACAGAGATTGTTTCTCTACGATTGTTCAGTGTCTGTATATGGATAGGTTTTTATCTTATGTTCTGGTTTGTATTGAACAAATTGGAGCGGCAAGGGAAGTTACCTGATGGAACAAAATTTATTGTCAGCATAGGGATAACACTTTCTCCTGCTCTTATTTTTATTGGACAGGAAGCACGGATGTATATGGCATATCTCTTTCTGATATGGGGTTCGTTTTTCCTGTTTATGAAGGTAATTGAAGACATTTCCAATAACCGAACCATTGTTTTCTGGATTATTGTTAATCAAATGCTATTATGGACACATCATATCGGGATAGTTATATGGGCTACGGAGTTTCTACTCTTAATTGCTGTGCAATATAAGAAAAAAAATCATATAAAAAAAGTGCTTTCTATTGTTGTTATATATTCGTTCTTTTTAATCCCCTGGTTTGCATGGATTTTAACCATTCCTCCTCAACCTGCGCAACTACACCGATATTACCTAAAACCTTCATTACAGGAATTATTATCCTTTCCTTTTGCTCTTAATATCGTCGGAAAAGGAGGGATTTGCCCGATAGGCATATCCCATCCGTGGCAGTGTTCTTCATCCATTTTCGGGGCTTTTCTACATCATTCACAAAAAGGATTTGAACTTGCTCTTATCCTTTTTTCTGTATTGAGTTTGCTGGGTTTGTTGTATGAAAATATTCAAAGTTGGATATACAAAAAAGACACACTGCGGGTCCCTTTTTTCCTTTTATCCTTATTTGTTATCCCGCTCCTTTTATTATTTCTTTTAGCAAGGTTTGGACCCCCTGTATTTGTAATAAGATATATTGTTTTTCTCATTCCATTACATTTTTTAGGGCTTACCTATTTTCTTTCACATACAAGAAAATTTGTTTCTCGAATTTTAATTATCCTTCTTATAATTGTGCTTCTTTATCCAATTGGAATTATGTCGCAAAGCACCTGGCGGATGGATTGGAAAGGAGTAGGAAAAATTATTTCTAAAAATCAAGGAACGCAGGATATTGTAATTATTCATGACCCGTTCTGGATGCCAATTTTTAAACTTAACAATAAAGATATTTCTATTCCTGCAACAGATGCATATACGGAGGAAGGATTGGCAGATATAGCTCAAGTTTATTTTGATAGTTTAGGTCCAAACCAGGACAAAAAAACAAAGGCATGGATTGTTATCCCTGATATATACGGAACTGCATTAAATACCTTCCCCTCTGTGTTGAACCAATATGGCTTTTCTTACTTTGTTCACGCTTTACCTGGGGAACAGAAAATATATCTGTTTCAAATCTCACCTTCACGGGAAAGAATATATAAAAACATATTTACAATAAATGTAGATACAAAAAAATTAACAAAAAAATTTTTTAAAGAGGCAAGTTTATTAACAGACACATTTTATAGGCAACATCGTTATGACCATGACCGCACAGGTTCCCATTTTATTCGGTGTGCTCTGCAACTGGCAAAATTAAAAAAATATAAACAGGCGGCCTATTTATTATATTACGCATGGGAACAAAACCCAAACCTGATAGTCCAGATTTATGAAAAATTTTCTGAAAAAATAGATTTTGAGCAGGAATGCAGATTATTAAATTACGGTACTGCAAAAAAGAATATATCCGCCATTTTCTGGAATGGAGTAAAATGCTTTTCAGAGCATGATTATGAAGGTGCTTTATCCTATTTTTCTAAATTGACCGAAGAATGCAGTGAAGAACCCTTATTCTGGTGGTTTCGGGCTCAGACCTGTGATAATTTGTCCGATTATAAAAGTGCTGATTGGATTTGGTCCCTGCTATTTCATCTTCAACCTGTTTTGCCAATAGGCTGGCACTTTATTTACCTTCCTTCTGCAATTATATGCGATAAAAATGCCGTAGAAAAGGCTTTTCATAGAGCAGAAGAATTGCAAATTCTCACAGAACATTTAAATAAAGATATTGATTATTCCTTGCTAAAATAAAATCATGGGATTTTGTATACCACAACCTGATGGTCTTCATAACAGCGATGTATTTTTTGCATTTTATCCAGAAGGGGCTTATTTTTATCGGTATGTAATAGAAGAATATATTTCACATTCTTTTGCTGACATAAAGCAACAAAATCGCTGAACCTCTTTTCCCTCAGGGAATTCCATAGGTAATTGTAATATTCTATAGAAGGGACTATATTACTATAAGGATTCATGTATAACATTAAGGTATAAACCAGTTTTCGGGCTGCTGGCATAACTGTCCAAATTCCGGTAACTTCATCACATAAAAATATATCCTGAGGAGAGGTATTGTTCAATATCCATCTATAAACGGTATCAAATCGGACAACATCATGCACCAGATTATTCTCTTCTGTCCCACGGTAGATTTCATGTAATGGTGAAATAGGTCTTACCAGAGTAGTTATACCTATTAGGAATATCAAAGATAAAGTAACCAGATAAATCCCCTTCTGAAGCCAGCAATGGATATTTCTGCGTTGTAAAAAGGAACCAATTTCACCTGCTAATTGGAGGGAGCCATAAACAAACCAAAATCCTATCAAGGCATGAACAGACATAAAGTTATGATGCGGTGGAAAAAATGCAGGAATTATATAACCATAATAATTCAAGGATTGGCATATTATCTGTTGAACGGCTAAAAGAAGAACAACCACTGTCCATAGCCTTAACCACCACAATTCCTGTTTTTTCCTGTGGATAAAGAAAAATGAAAGCGATAGAACACCTATTCCAGTAAAGCCATTGGCACTTTTTAAGAGAGTTGTCGGGAGGTTTTTTAATTCAAGGGCCGGGGTTAAATAAAGGGATGGATAGGGATGGCGAATAATAAATTGATATTTAATAAAAATAGGTAACCAATAAGGACTGCTCAACAGAAGTGCTATGCCTAAAATTATACCTATTCTTTTGAGATATCGTATCAGTTCCTGTCTCTGAGAAGAGCCATATAATTGGGCAATTTGGATAAAGGAATATAGGGCAATAAATAACCCGGCTTCTATTAAAATGGCGGTGTGTGTTAGAAAACCTAACCCTAAAAATAGACCACAAAAAACAGCAAAGAGAAATTTCTTTTTTTCCACATAGAGAATAAACATAAGAATTGTTAAGAAAAAAAATGTCTTGCCCCATTGAGGTGCTAATAGCCACGGTGAATAAGTGGAATATAACCATTCCGCTAAAAAAGGGTTTCTTGCAAAAATAAAGTAGGTTAGAGATAAAAAACCTGCCCAGGGTCCCCAACGGTTCCATGCCAATAACATCACCGCAATAGGCAATAATAACTGTAAAAAAGGACCTATGTGCATACAGGTTTCGGGTAATGATTTGTTAAGTATTTTACTGAACAGGGCAATTACGGCTCCGGTCAGCGGGTTATACCAATTAACCTCACCTTTTAATATGGGGTCCTCGGGATAGGTTTTATCAAGCAAGGTTTGAGCAATTCCTATATCGCGAAGGGTATCCCAATTAAAGGGCCATTGGAAAGGGCGTGAACTGACAATTCCTATCCACAAAGCAAAAGCAAGAAATATAAAACATAAGGTAAAAGCAATTAATCTGTCTGTAATATCTATGGAAACGAGATTTTGTAATGAAATATTTTGTGGATTATTTTTACATTCGTTCTTTGAAACAATTTGTTTAACTTCTTCAATGTGAGTACTCATGTTTTAAATAACATTAATCCCTAATGTTTAATGATTGCGTAATAGCATATACAGAGCCAATTGACGGAATACCTCTGCCTTCTCACCAAAACAGGTCAGGGCTGAAATGGCTTTATGAGTATGTTCCAATGCTAATTCCTGAGACTGTTGTAAACCTAACAAAGCGGGATAGGTAGACTTCTTATGTTCTTTATCACTTCCGACAGGTTTTCCTAAAGTTTTTTCATCCCCGGTTACATTTAAAATATCATCTACAATCTGGAAGGCAAGCCCCAAATGTTTTCCGTATTCGGTTATTGCTTGTAAACCTTTAGAAAAGGCATTTGAAAGCAACGCACCACATCGTAATGAGGCACAAATCAAGGCACCCGTCTTTTTTCGGTGTATTTCCTGCAATGTTTCCATTGGCACAAGTTTCCCTTCCGCTATTATATCCATATATTGCCCACCTACCATACCATTAACACCCGCAGAACGGGCAACTTCCACCACAACCTCTGCATTCCCTGTGCTTGCCAATAATTCAAACGCCAACGTCAGCAATCCATCACTCGCCAGCAGGGCTATTGCTTCACCATAAACTTTATGCAAGGTCGGTTTGCCTCGTCGAAAATCATCATTGTCCAATGCGGGCAAATCATCATGAATTAGGGAATAGGTATGTATCATCTCGATGGCACATGCAGAGGGCATCACCTTTTGTATATTTCCATCAAATAGTTCCGCAGAACCTAAAACCAATGCGGGACGAAGCCGTTTCCCTCCTGCAAATAGACTGTATTCCATGGCTTCAATAAGTCCCGGAATAGGGCATTGCAATTGAGATAAATATCTATGAAGGGCTTCTTCGGTTTGTTTGCCTTTATCCAGAAGAAATTGTTCTACTTTCTCTTTATGAAATTCATTCCTCAAATTATTAAAAATATCCATTAGAAAGGTAAATCCTCATTAATATCAGGTTCTGACACATTTTCTTTACTACTTGTCTTCTTTATCCGCGGTTGAGCCACCTTTTCCGAATTTACTAATTTATTGGATGATGTTCCTTCTCCATTATCTGTATCAGCAAGGTCAAACGGTCTCGCTTCAATCTCACCCTCCTCATTTTTTAAAAGTATCTCTATTTTCCGTTCCGCTTCGGAAAGAGCCTTTTCACATTGCCTTGCCAGACGAATTCCCTCCTCAAATTGTTTAAGGGCTTCTTCTAATGTCAATTCGCCTTTCTCTAAATTTTGGACAATCTGTTCTAATTTTTCCAAGTCTTTTTCAAAATTCCCATAAGTAGGTTTCTCTTGCTTTTCTTTCATAGTTATTCATCCTTTTTATATTCTCTGTTTTTAACAATGGCATCTGCTGTGCCATCTAAAAATTGCATTTTAACAAAATTACCTACATCCAATTGTTCCACACATCGGACCAATTTATGCTCGGGCTCAAGCCATACAAGAGCATATCCTCGACCCAACACCTTTAGCGGGCTCAGTGCATCTAATTTAGCAGTATGATACATAAATTTTGATTTTCTTCCTTGAAAGGTACCCTTTATTTTTTGTTCTAACTGTTTCTTAATATAATCCAGTTTCTCTTTTTGAGATTGAACTCTTGATTGAGGAGACATCATTTGCAAAGCATACATCGCCTTTCGGATTCGCGAATGTAATGCCTCTTTTTCCCATTCCCACCAATCCTCCAGTTGCTTTCTGCAGTCCAACAATCGGAACATATTATCACGAATTATACTACGGACACTTTGAAAACCCCTATGCTGTTGAGCCAATTCAAGCCGATGGCAATATTGATTCGAAATTTGTTTAACGGCTCGAACCAATTTTTGTTTTTGTGTTTGTATCTTATCCCATAAAATGGTCTGGTCCTGAATAACCATTTCTGCCGCTGCAGATGGGGTCGGAGCACGAACATCGGCAGAAAAATCCGTTAGTGTAAAATCAATTTCATGCCCTACTGCAGAAATAATGGGCGTTTTTGCCTCAAATACTGCACGGACAACTATTTCCTCATTAAAGGGCCAGAGATCTTCTATGGAACCCCCTCCTCTACCGACAATAATAACATCTACACCATATTGGTCCAGATATCGAATTCCAGCAACAATTTCCATGCTTGCCTCTTCCCCCTGTACTCGTGCTGGGTAAAGAATTACATGGATATTTGCAAAACGACGCGATAATACTTTTAATATATCCCGTATTGCCGCACCCGATGGAGAAGTTACTATTCCAATTTTTTTAGGCAATAGAGGTAATTTCTTTTTATGAGCAGGGTCAAACAATCCTTCCGCTTCTAACTTCTTTTTCAATTGTTCAAATGCTAATTGAAGGGCGCCAATACCTTTCGGCTCCATCTGTTCCACAACGATTTGGTGGGCTCCTCGCTTTTCATATACTGTAATCTGCCCAAAAACAAGCACTTCCATACCATTTTCGGGCTGAAATTTTATGTTCTGAAGATAACCCCGAAACATTACCGAAGTAAGTTCGCTATCCGCATCTTTCAAGGTAAAATACGCATGACCAGAAGGTGCCACCCGCCAGTTCGAAATCTCTCCACTAAGCCAGATATAGCCTATCTCTTCTTCCAGCAAATCACGGATTTTTCGGTTCAATTCCGATACTGACCAGATATGCCTTTGTTCTATATTATTTAAAATTTCTGATGTCACCCGAATTTTACCTTTTCTTTCGTTTTTTAATTGAAAGAAATTTAATTATAATGTGTTTATACAAATAATTACCAAAAATAAACAATTGCAATCTTTTGCAATACAAAGAAAAGGTTCTTATGAAATTTAACAAAAATTATACATTAGCACTCATCGGTTGTTTGCTTATCATAACCCTGATTAGTGCATGTCGCCCCAAAGAAACAAAAAAACCAGCAGAAGTCCCTCAAACCAAGGAAGACTTCGTAAAACAAATAAAGGAAATACTATCTCCACTTCAGATGTATATACCATTCTCTTCCGATGGAAACTATCCCTATATTCGGGAAGATGTAAGATTGCAGGTAATGAATGATGTTTTCAATTTTGTCCAAAAAAATGCTGATAATCCTTTAGCACAGGAAGCCTGCAAAGAAGTGGCTAAAGAAGTTGCCCAGTGGGCGAAAATTGCCAAAGAAAATAACCGCTGGGTTCTGGCATTAGTATGTATTGATGTATATGAAACTTTAGGAGCAAAAAGTGAGGCGTTAAGACGATTAAGAACACGGGGAGAACAACTCATTGCACAACCGAAAGTTTTTGTTCGCGGTTTACTCGAAGATAAAGAGACAGGGCAAACAACCATTTTCGTTGAAGTTATCAATCGTATCACGGGAGAAAAAAAACGGGTCGCTGCACGCGTCGGCGATGAATTTGAAAATATCCGTGTAGTGGAAATTATCCCTTATAAAAATGTAGTCCGTTTTGAATACATCCCCATTGAAGGCATGTTTTTTGATGTAGAATGTCCAAAATTTTAAGTTGTTAATAATCACGACCCCTTCATGAAAAACGATAATAAATCATTCCCTATTTTTTTCCTTTCTTACTACCCCCTTTGCGAATTCTCTACACCCTCTTTATTTTATACAGCAAATAACCCTTTTATCTTTATAATTCCCCATTAAAAATAGGATTGTTCCCTTTATATTTTTCGCCTTGAAAAGAATTTTTATCTCATATCTTTAAAGTTTTGCACAAGAATTATTCCGATAATAATGGTGTATAAAAAGCCCGTTTTACACATTCTTTTTTTAACAAAAATAAAACACAATTTTAGGTAAAATCACCCATTTTTTTGTAACTTTTCCCCTATTTATCCACAGGTTATCAACATTGTTATCCACAGGATTCTGAACAGTTTTTCCACAGATTATTCACTCAATATCACTATATATTGTATATTGGGAATAAAATTCTACTTGACATTGTGTATTTTTTATTATAAAATATTTTTATCTTTTTTTTATTTTCTATGAAAATTTAATCAAACAGTAATTAGCCCTCCTAAATCTTCCCCGAAGGCATAAAAATAACCTTCTTTTCGGGCAGATTATATTGGGGTGATGAAATTAAAGTTTTTAAATAAATAAAAATTTAATTTAGGGAGCGTAGGCTATGCAGAATTGGGAAATAAGTTCGGCTGAAGTTTTTACAGACTTGGTTCCTTTTACGCATGTATTGAAGAGAGATGGGCGAAAGGTTCCTTTCTCGGCAGGAAAAATAACCCAAGCCATATTAAAGGCAGGGAAAGCTACTGGAGAATTTGGGATAGATATTGCTCGTCGATTAACTCTTCGTGTATTGGCTCTTTTGCAAACGATGCCGTTAGATGGACATCCCACTGTTGAAGAAATTCAGGATGCCGTGGAAGAAATTTTACTAATGTCGCCTTTTAAGAAAACAGCTAAGGCATACATTCTTTATCGAGACCAGCATGCACGTATCCGTGAGATGGTCAATAAAGCGGATGTAGATTTGATTGACCGTTACCTGGAAAAGATGGACTGGAAAGTTCAGGAAAACAGCAATATGGCGTATTCTCTACAAGGTTTGAACAATTATATTTCCAGTGAAATTAGCAAGGTATATTGGCTCAACAAAATTTATACACCGGAGGTCCGGGAAGCACACCGTTCCGGGGATTTACATCTGCACGACCTCGGTTTATTATCGGTCTATTGTGTAGGCTGGGATTTACAAGATTTGTTGATGAGTGGTTTTCAAGGAGCCCCGGGCAAAGCAGAAAGCAAACCGGCAAAACATTTTCACACAGCGTTAGGGCAGGTGGTTAATTTCTTTTATACTTTACAGGGTGAAGCAGCAGGAGCACAGGCTTTCAGTAATTTCGACACCTTATTAGCCCCTTTTATCCGTTATGATGGATTGGACTATCGTGAGGTAAAACAAGCATTACAAGAATTTATTTTTAATTTGAATGTAGCCACCCGTGTCGGTTTCCAGACCCCATTTACCAATGTAACATTAGACCTTCAACCGCCAGCCAATTTAGCCAATCAGCCTGTTATTATTGGTGGCGAATATCAAGATGCTACTTATGGTGAATTCGCAGAGGAGATGAAGATATTCAATTCTACGTTCCTTGAGGTTCTTTCCGAAGGAGATGCCAAAGGACGGGTATTCAGTTTCCCAATACCTACTTACAACATTACCAAAGATTTTAATTGGGACGACCCCGATTTAATCCGTTTATGGGAAGTAACCGCGAAATACGGTATCCCCTATTTTGCTAATTTTATTCATTCCGACATGTCCCCCTGTGATGCTCGTTCGATGTGTTGTCGTTTGCGTCTGGATTTGCGTGCATTGGAACGGAGAGGAGGTGGACTTTTCGGGGCAAATCCGTTAACAGGGTCTATCGGTGTGGTTACCATCAATATGCCACGAATTGGATATTTGTCTGCGGATGAGGATGAATTTTTCGACCGATTGGATAATTTAATGAATATTGCCCGCACCAGCCTTGAAACAAAGCGGAAGGTTTTAGAACAATTGACCGATAACGATTTATATCCTTACACAAAATTTTATTTGCGGAATGTATACCAACGATACAATCATTATTGGAACAACCATTTCTCTACAATCGGCTTGGTTGGAATGAATGAAGCATGTCTGAACCTTCTTGGAAAAGACATTGGCACACCTGAAGGTTCTGAATTTGCCATCCGTGTGTTAGACCATGCCCGAAACCGATTGAGAGAATTTCAGCAGGAAACGGGCAATCTATACAACCTCGAAGCAACTCCCGCAGAAGGAACCAGTTACCGCCTTGCTCGGCTGGATTACGAACGCTATCCCGATGCCCATTTCGCAAATATGGAACAACTGAAGAACGGTAGCGTCCCATTTTATACCAACTCCACACAATTACCCGTGAATTATACGGATGATATTTTTAAAGTGCTTGATTTGCAGGACCCTCTACAGACCCGATATACAGGCGGAACGGTTCTGCACATCTTTTTAGGTGAAGCAGTAGCCAACCCCAATTCGGTAAAAGCCTTTGTGAAAAAAGTATGTGAAGGATACAAACTTCCTTATTTTACTTTAAGCCCCAGTTTTACCGTCTGCCCACAGGATGGATATATTCGTGGAGAATTTCCGTCATGTCCCAAATGTGGAAAAGAAACAGAGGTATATTCTCGTGTCGTCGGCTATTTGCGGCCTGTAAGCCAATGGAATGAAGGGAAACGGGCAGAATTTGAACTACGTGCAAGATATAAAATTGATTAATCCTCTAAAACAATAATCCAAAATAGAGCCATTATCCTTATGAAGATTGGTGGTTTCCAGCCTTTTTCCTTATCAGATTTCCCCAATTGCGTTTCTGCAATTGTGTTTACACAAGGTTGCAATTTTCGTTGTCCTTTCTGTCACAACCCATCCTTAGTGCTTCCTGAGTTATTTCTGCCACCTATTCCTGAAGAATCTCTATTTACATTCTTAAACGAACGGAAAAACAAGTTAGACGGGGTAGTAATTACAGGCGGAGAACCCACAATACAATCAGATTTATGGGAGTTTGTGAGAAAAATCAAGGAATTAGGTTATAAAGTAAAACTTGATACAAACGGCTCAAACCCCGAAGTAGTAGAAAAATTGATTTATGATAATCTCATTGATTACTTTGCTATGGACATCAAAGCACCATGGTATAAATATACACATCTAACAGGAGTAGAAACAGATATTGAAACAATAAAAAAAACGATGACCATATTATTACAGACTTCTATCCCTTGCGATTTTCGTTTAACCTATGCAAAACCATTATTGAACGACGAAGACATTGAAGAGGTTCAATCCTATCTGCCACCAAACCGTTCATTAACCATTCAAAAATTTATCCCCAAAAATGTATTAAATCCCAACCTTTTCATATAAAAAATACCCTACAAATTTAAATTCTCATAATGGCTTCCTATCCTCTATAGTTTATTCTCATAACAAAAAAATCATTGCTCTTCTGTATCAGAAGCGTCCTCGCTTTTGGTTTTCATTTTCACGCCCTTGTAAAAAGGAATTGTATTGTAGGGGCGATTGGCTAACTACCCTCACCTCTTCTGTGTCCTTTGTATGAAATTTTCTTCGTGTCCTCTGTGGTTAAATATTTTTTACCACGAAAACTTACAACGAAGTAGCGGCATGGCATGCCATGTCCTTTTATCATTTTAAGGTATAAGCAATGTTTAATCTTAAATTGTTTCCATAGATGGGACTGGAATACTATAATTAATATTCACCATATTGATTTTGGAGAAAAATATGTTTCTTTATTTTATTTTTTTAATGGGAATATTAGGTGCTGATAACGAAGCACCTCTGCCAGAAGCCATAAAGAGTGATGAAATTCAAATTCATGAAAAGGAAAAGACAAAAGACACGGATAACGAGAGCCCTTCAAAAGAGAAAAAGGCGGAAGATGAACTGCGATTAAAAATCAGTCAATTGTTCCTAATTACATTACAAGGGACCCATGGGACATTACTCGGAGACCGTAATTTCTTATCTCAATATACACCCGCAGGGGTTGTGATTCCTCAGATTATTGAACCCAAACGAGCAGAGGAATATATTGCAGGGTTAAGGTTTTCTGTTCGGAATGAAGGGTTGCCATTGTGGTTGGCAGGCGATTTATATGATGTGATTGAACGTGAACGGGGAGCCCCATCTCCTTATATTAATCTGCCACCTTTACTGGCTCTTTCTGCAAATCCGGACCCTACGAACATAGAAAAAATTATCCGCCTATGGAAGAGTTATATTCAGGGATTAAAATTAAACATGATGTTAGGTCCCCATTTAAGTCTGGCATCTTTATTACCGAAAGCCCATAGTAATCTGCACTCTCTGGGTTCGAATGCTCAGACAGCATCCGAAGTGGCTGTTCAAATGTTTAAGCTCTGGAATTTACCTAAAATACTTATGGTCCCTATGGACTTTCCCGGTGGTCAAACAAATCGGGAAGGTATCCAGCCAGCCGTATTACTCACACCTGAACAGTACCTGATAGATAATGACATTTTGCCCTATAAACTACTTATTGATAAAGGTTGTCCTATTATTCATGTGGGAACAACATTAGTTCCAACATTAGACCCGCAAGGGAAACCGGCTTGTATTTCGAAGGCAGTAATACACGATTGGCTTCGCAGCAAACTGAATTTTAAGGGGGTAATTATTGCCGGACCCTTAGATGCACCAGAAGTCTTACAGTTTATGGACCCTTCGGAATCGGCTCTGGAAGCATTACGAAACGGTGCTGATGTTTTATATTATCGTGGACCTTCAAATACTGCTGGGCGTGCTATTGACCGCGTTTACTATGCCGTTCAACATCAAGAAATTTCAACATCACAGATTGAGGAAGCCTATACGCACATCAAAACATTGAAAGACATTCAGTTCTCTACACAAGATACTTCTACAAAAGGGGAAAAGGAAATCAAACCTACAGAATTGACAAAAACAGGTGGCGATATTTTTGATAATTCGTATTACATCTTAAAAAATTCAATAACACTGGTAAGAAATAACGGGAATGTTTTGCCATTGACAAAAGGTTCTGTCGCCGGTATAGGTATCACAGGAGCCGTAGGTGTTAAGGAATTGGATGAATACCTGCGAAAATACCATAAAAATATAGGCTTACAACCGATGCCTTCATCCCTCCGACTGGGTTATTTACAGAATTTTGAGATAGAGCGAGCCGAGAAAAATATAGGTAAAGCCCCGATAGTAATATGCATCGTTGTTTCAACTTTACGGTTATTGGAACAAGAAGAATTAATTAACCGACTGAAGGAAAAAGGGTCAAAAGTAGTAGCCATTGTTTTAGGGCATCCGAAGGCTCTTTCCTGTGCCAAAAAAGCAGATGCTATTTTAATTGCTTATGCAGAACCTCCTGCTTATCAAATCGCCATAAAGGCTATATCGGAAACCCTTGTAGGCTTTCCTGCTTTTCGTTTTCGCTCGATAATGCACGATATATCCCTGAAACCTAATCAACCCTATACATTTTCTTTGAAAGAACTTATCGCCATACCTCCGGGGAAGTTGCCTCTCTCCGTAGGTGAAGATTTCCCCGAAGGAGCCAGTTTAAGTTTTCCGGTAGACACTATGATTAAAAAATGCGAGTGGACTATACAGGGAAAAGATAAATTCAAAGAACCTTCTTTTACATTTACTTTCCCTTCACCAGGCGAATATACTGTTGATTTACAAGTACAGGGACCCGACAAACAAGTTCAGACAAAAACCTATGCATTAACGGTAAAATAAAAAATTGACTTTTTTCATATAAAAAACATCATTGGCTATTCGTTTATATATTGTTACTGTTTTACAAAGATTTTAATCTCTTTAACCTCTTTATTTTAAAAAGGATTTGTTGTAGAATATATATAACACAACAAAATAGGTTTTTGGGTCATGAAAAAGTCTACTATATTTGTCATTGTTGTTTTGTTTATATTTTCAATTGTCAATGCTGCACAATCGGAAGAAAAAGCAAAGTGTAAGGTTACGGAAGTATTAGAAGGGGATTCTTTTGTTGCACAAACAATCGGAGACAACTCTCAAACGATGAAGATTCGTATATATGGAGTAGACAGCCCTGAGGAAGGACAGAATTTCTACACAGAAGCAAAACAATTTCTCAAAGAAAAAATTGGGGACAAGGGAGTGGACATAGAAATTTTGACAACAGACAATTTGGATTATCTCGTGTGTAATGTTCTAACGGAGGAAGGGGAAAATATAAGTGAAGTTTTAATAAAAGAGGGGTATGCATGGTGGGACGATGAAAACGCTAAAGATGCCCTAACACTTAAAAAACTTTGTGCAGAGGCTATCCGAGAAAAAAAGGGATTGTGGGCAGACATTTCTCCATTAGCACCCCGTGATTATCGTAAAAGTAAGGGATTAACCCAAATTTCCTATAAGATAGAAAAGAAGGTTGAGGAGAAAAAAGAAGAGGAGAAAGAAAAAACGGTCTTAAAAGCAAAAGGGAATGAAGTTTATAAAGGGACTTTCTCTTCTAATGTTCCCGTTATTGATGCCTCAAAAATTAATTTTAATGAAACAAAGATAGACCCCCAACAACTACTGATGAAACACACACCGACAGTTGCCCTTGATGAATCAGGGAAACCTATCGGGCTTGCCATTCCCAATATCAATCAAATACCGTATGCAAACGCTCTTGGCTTTCAGGATGGAGATATTATCTCCTCTGTAAACGGCTACCCGATTACAGATTTTTCACAAGCAATGCCTTTGTATGAAAAACTCAAAGGGGTAAAAGAACTCAATGTTCAAGTCATACGAGGAGGAAAACCCATAAATATTCCTATACGCCTGCCATAAATATAACAGGTCAGACGGGCTGGATAATCCAAACGCATTAATCACATAAGACAAACAAAATTTTTGCAATTTTACATTTTTTTCTTTATAATTATATTCCCGTGGGAAGTCTGCGGGGTTTAAAAATATAATTCTTTATTAATTCTTATATTGGGATATTTGTCTATGCAAGAAGAGGAACGCATTACCGAAGGTTTATCGTTTGACGATATATTATTAGAACCTGCTTATTCGGCTGTATTACCCCGTGATACAGATGTAAGCACAAGACTGGCTGGAAATATTAAGTTAAATATTCCTATCATAAGTGCCGCTATGGATACCGTAACGGAGTCCCGTCTCGCTATTGCTGTTGCAAGAGAAGGTGGTATTGGCATTATTCATAAAAATTTAACCATTGAGGAACAGGCAACGGAAGTTGACCGTGTAAAGAGGTCTCAATCCGGAGTAATTTCTCATCCTTTTACTCTATCGCCTGATAAAACCCTTGCCGATGCAGAATCCTTGATGTCACGATACAGAATCTCTGGTGTCCCGATTACAGATGAAAAAGGAATTTTAGTTGGGATACTTACCAACCGCGATTTACGTTTTGAAGAAGATTTCACAAGAAAAATATCTGAAATAATGACCCCTAAGGAACGAATTGTAACTGTGCCACCGGGAACCACTTTAGAAGAGGCAAAACGAATTTTACATAAACATCGTATCGAAAAATTGCCCGTAGTAGATGACCGTGGAAGGCTTATTGGATTGCTCACTGTAAAAGATATTATTAAAGCACGGGATTTCCCAAATCGTTGCGTTGATGATATGGGTCGGCTACGGGTTGGCTCTGCAATTGGTGTGGGAGAGGAAGAATTAAAACGAGCCGATGCATTGATTGAAGCTGGCACAGATGTCCTTGTCATTGATTCCGCTCATGGACATTCTGCCCTTGTTATTGAAATGGTCTCGGCAGTAAAAAAGCAACACCCCCATATTCCGGTTATCGCCGGTAATGTTGTTACAGGTGAAGGGGCTATGGCATTAATAGACGCCGGTGTGGATGCCGTCAAGGTAGGTGTAGGACCCGGTGCAATATGCACAACTCGCGTCGTTACAGGTGTTGGCGTTCCCCAGATAACAGCGGTTTTAAATGTGGTGCGTGTGTGTAAACCGAAAAATATCCCCGTTATTTCCGATGGAGGTATTAAATACTCCGGAGATATTGCCAAAGCCATCGCTGCCGGTGCAGATACCGTGATGATAGGTAGTTTGTTCGCTGGAACAGAGGAAAGTCCTGGCGAACGGATATTGTATGAAGGACGAACCTACAAGTTGGTTCGAGGTATGGGTTCCATCAAAGCCATGCAAAAGGGCAGCAAAACACGGTATATGCATTTTGATACAGAACCGACCAAACTTGTACCAGAAGGAATTGAAGGGCGTGTTCCTTATCGCGGAGCATTGGCAGATGTAATTCATCAATTAGTAGGTGGTCTTCGTGCCGCAATGGGCTATTGCGGCTGTCCCAATATAAAATCATTACAAGAAAATACAAAATTAGTGCGAATTACATCCGCAGGGATTAAAGAAAGTCATCCGTATGATGTAACCATTACAGAAGATGCCCCCAATTATCAGATACCGAGGTAACCCATTATGGAATACAAAGGACCTGTTATTGTTGTTCTTGATTTTGGTGCTCAATATAGCAAACTCATAGCACGACGCATTCGAGAGGCCGGTGTTTACAGTATTATTCTTCCTTACAATGTGCCTCTGGAAAAGATTAAAACTCCCAATTTAGCAGGCATTGTATTAAGCGGTGGACCTGCCAGTGTTCATCAACCTCATGCCCCTTTGCCCAAAATGGAAATTTTTGATTTACAGGTTCCTATATTGGGTATCTGTTATGGTGTTCAGATATTCGCTCAACTGCTCGGTGGAAAGGTAGAACCTGCTCACCAAAAAGAATATGGCATCGCCTATCTAAAACACAAAGGAAATTCTGAGTTGCTAAACGGAGTCCATAAAGAAACTCCTGTTTGGATGAGCCATGGTGACCAGGTAACAGCAATTCCCCCGGGTTTTATCACGATGGGGGCAACGGAAAACTGCCCCTATGCGGTAATTGGCAATCCAGAACGGAAATTCTACGGCGTGCAGTTTCACCCGGAAGTAGTGCATACACCGGAAGGGCAAAAAATCATATCCAACTTCGTCCATACCATTTGCCAGACTGACTCAACATGGACTATGGGCAATTTTATAACACAGACAATTCAGGAATTGCGTGGAAAAATTAACGGGAAAAAAGTTTTATGTGCCCTTAGCGGCGGTGTGGATTCCAGTGTTACCGCAGTTCTATTACATCGTGCTATTGGAGATAATCTCCACTGCGTATTCGTAGATAACGGGCTATTGCGAAAAGGTGAACCTGAAATGGTGGAAAAGGTATTTCGTGATAATTTTCATATAAATCTGCATTGTGTTAAAGCACAAGAACGGTTTCTATCTGCCCTTAAAGGCATAACAGACCCGGAACAAAAGCGAAAAATTATCGGCTCATTATTTATTGAAATATTTGAAGAGGAAGCCAAAAAGTTAGGAGACCTGTCTTTTCTTGCCCAGGGAACATTATACCCGGATGTTATTGAATCCATATCTGCTACAGGAGGTCCTTCCTCTACCATCAAGAGTCATCATAATGTTGGCGGACTTCCTGAAAAGATGAATCTGCAATTAATAGAACCGCTCCGAGAATTATTCAAAGATGAGGTTCGAGATGTAGGCAAACAATTAGGGATACCGGATGAAATTATACATCGCCATCCTTTTCCGGGTCCCGGTCTTGCCGTTCGCTGCATTGGCGAAGTAACAGCAGAAAGACTGGATACCCTACGAGAAGCCGATGCTATATTCATTGAAGAAATCCAGAAAGCCGGCTTATACAATCAAATCTGGCAGGCTTTCGTTTGTTTACTTCCTGTTAAAAGTGTGGGTGTGCAAGGTGATGAACGAACCTACAAAGAAGTATGTGTCCTTCGTGCCGTTACATCTGAAGATGCCATGACTGCGGATTGGTTCCGTTTCTCACCGGATATCCTTCAAAGAACTGCCAGCCGTATTTGTAATGAAGTTTCAGGAATTAACCGCGTGCTAACCGATATCACTTCAAAACCCCCCGCCACAATCGAATGGGAATAAATAATAATTATTGTCGGATGTGTTAGACATACGGACTTCATTCGGAGGGTATAAACCGTAGTAAAACGGGGGCATTTTCTTTATTCGTTTGAGCGAATAATTGCATCACTTCTCCCAGAACCAGGCTATCCCAAACGCGTTTAGGGGCAAAATGAGTTGGAACAGGAACATCTAATAATTGGGCAATACTGAATAGTTTCTTAAATTGGGGAGTAAGTTCTTCCGGATGATAAAACGAAAGGGGTGCAATTTCATCTGCATACTGCGGTATAAATTGAAAAGGTTCTTCACGCTTTAATGTAACAAACAGGTCATGCAATTCGTCCATATCTTTTTGAGCTAATCTCTTTAATATATCCGTATTTGTTTCTAAACCTAACCGTATTTTTAAATTCTTATCTTTAATACAACTTGAAACCATCCCTCGAATCTTTTTCAGTAGATTTTCTGCTCCTGTCCATACTTCAATATTCTTCATTTCTTTATCATCATTTAGTATTTGTAAAGCCTCTTTAATTCCACTAAAAAATAAATGGAAAGGGAAAGATGCAAAAGAGGGGATATCCCCGGGAGTTTTGTAAATTTGCTCGAATAGCGACTTCCAGATACTCCCATTGGCGTCCCCATAATATCCGGATAAAAAATTCAACATTTCTTCATAAGCATGAACGGCTAACAGAATCGTTTGAAAAACAGCCGTATAAAAACTATCTCCTGTCGGATTTTTATAAGCAAGGCGAACAAGATTTATGGTAATTCCTCCGAGACTAATTTGAGGAGAAATATCTACAGAATCAAGAGGGGTGAAGATAACTGTTATCGGTATTTCCTTATCTTCTACACAGGAAACCAGTAAAGGTAAAAAAACATGAGATGGTGCAATTTGTAAAGGAAGATTAAACCGCCACACAAAAGGATGTGAAAGGGACAAACTTTTTTCTCTTTTACTGATACATTCTAAAATATCCGTCATCATCTCTTGTGCCGTCTGCTGATAGGCAGAATAGCTCGTTCCCAGATTTTTTCCTCGATTACCCAAGGCATACGCATTGGCCCATTTCTCCGGCACGGCCCAATCAAAAACTATCTGCATTCCTGAATTTTCTTCAGTCATTTGTTCGCACTCTTCCACCCATTGAAACAACCAGTTTTTATAATCGTTCCCTTCCAGTCCTTTTAACAGGGGTGCAATAGCCCAATTCAATCCCCAGAAACTTATCGGGTTTACGAAAAAATCTTTCCATTGTAAGCAGGAGTTTTTAAGAATATTCCAGAGGTCTTGCGGGGTACAAATAGCAGAATTCTTTTTCCTATGACATAACCATAAAAAAAGTGTGGACTGATGAAGATTCCATAATTTATCGGGTTGGTCTAAGGCATTTATGTGAATAAATCCATTATCATGGGCATCCATAACATCCGAAGAAAATATCAATGAACGGGATACCTGCTCTTTAACTTTTTTGCCTAAAATAATATCTGTATCCACAGGCGTTATTTCGTTTGAATGGATACTTTTTATAATTTCAATACAGTCGTTCGTAGGGAGATTGAGTGAAAGATGTTTATAAGGGCTTAAAATCTTTTCTTTATTCAGCAAAATTGAACATAACTCGCTAAGAAAGTTCAAAGAAGGTCGCTGACATTGAATTCCATTAAGTATCTCTAATACCTGCTGAATAATTTTTCCCTGAATATCTTTTTTTAATTTCAACGGTTCTAATAAATGTTCTATCTCTTCTGTAATCCTATCAATATCTTTTTGGAAGAGAGAAAGAGCATCCTGAGAGGTTTCTTCTGTGGACTTCTTAGCACGGTTAGGAGGAATTTTAGTGTTTGCAATAAGGCGTTGTTGAAGATGTTTTTGTCGTGAAAATTCCTTATAATGACGAGCTGTTCGTGTCTGTCCCATTTCTTGAAGCACTTGCACAGTTATAGTATTAATTTCGCGGGTAGAAATAATAGCCTCAAGTCCATGACATTCCCGTAGGTAGGTTTTTACAGCCGTTGCAAGACTATAATCCAGCCCGTTTTCTTCAACACCCGCCGATTGAAGAGCTTTTCTTATGGATTCCGACAATTTCTGTAGGCTAAAGGGCTCAATATGTCCATCCTTCTTCTTTACTCGAAGTGCCCCATATACAGGAAGTATGGGAAATCCGAACAAATCAAATAAAAAGTTATTTTTATTAGGTTTTTGAGGTGATTTCATACTTTCGTCTTCTTATTAATTTACTTCTTTTCAAGGCTATATATTTTAACAATAAACAGCAATAAAAATGAACTCTATATCTATACCATCATTGATTTTTTGGAAGGATAAGATTTCTAAAAGATGCTGTTCGATTTATTGAAATGGGATGGGATTCTCATTTATTATGCTTATAATGTTGATTTAATACAATCATTAAACCCAACACTGGAGGGTAAAAAAGTGGAAGTTATTGATTTGAATGTAAAAGCGTATAAGAAACAATCCCCTTTCGGTAGTGTGCTTATTTTTGTTCTGGGCGTGCTCGTTGGAATTGCTCTATCCTATATGTATTTACAATTAAATCCTCCTCCGAAGGAAACACCTCCTCCAAGCCCAATGGCTGAAATACCTAAGGAAAAACCACAAAAACAAGAAGAACCACCTCCGGTGAATGAGGAACAAAAATTACTCTCTGATTTAGAAACAATTTCTCCTATTATATACATTGTAAATGAGGATAAATATTCTGATTCAACAATAGATTTGCTGAACCAGATACATCCTTTCGCGGTAGTTGTAAAACCATCACCCGGAAACATAGACAAAGACAAATATTTAAATCTATTACAAACTATTCGTGATAAAGTAAAAAGCAATGTTTCCGATTTGCCATTACTGGCAATGGACCTTGACTTTCATTTTCTGCAGTCTTTACCTGAGTTTCAGGAATTACCCAAACTTGCTGATTTTAATACGAGTACAGACACGCAAAAAATAGTGGGAGCGGGCAATTTATATGCTCAAAAAATTCGTGAATGGGGTATTTCTATGTTGTTCGGACCTATGATAGAAATTTATGTAGCAGGAAGGGCACCGGAAACAGAACGGGGAAATTATATCGGTGATACAACGGAGGCGATACAATGGGTAGGTTTATCTTTTAGTCAAGGGATTTGGCAGGGGAAGGTTATCCCTGTAATAAAAAGTTTCCCCAGCAAAACACTTGCAGTAAAAAAAGAGGTAAATGGGAAAGTATGTTTTGCACTCGAAGTTGACAAAGCCGAAGAAAATATGAATCAAGCCATATCCCAATTGGCTACCTGGTTATTCCCATTTTCTGAAGCAGTTCATCAGAACCTGCCTGCATTGTTAGTATCTCATGTATCCATTCCACTGTTAGACGATGAAAATCCCTATTTGCCTGCTTCTGTATCTCAGAAAATTATCTATGGTTTAATCCGCGGCAAATGGGGTTATAAAGGGGTTATTATCGCTGATGATATAGCAGAGTATCCTTTAGAGGGAACGGCAACTTATGCGGATGTCGCTTTGCAAATGACCGGCGTAGGCATTGACCTAATTTGTTCTTCCTTGGGAGATGTAAATGAAATGGCAAAGATGGTGCAAATCATCGAACAAAATGTTTCAAAAGAAGCCAAAGAAGAACGGTGTATGCGATTGGCTCAGTTATTCTCTGTAGTTCGTCCCCTTCCGAAAAAAGAAAAACAAGAAACTACTCCTCCAACAGAGGCTACTTTAATAGCCCAGCAAACACAAACTCCCGTTCCCAGCACAGAGACAATGAATCCTCCCACAGTAGAAGCTCCTCCATCTGCGGCAACTGAGACTACTCCTGCTCCTAATCAAGAAACTCCAGCTACACCTACGGAAAGCACACCAACCCCAGCTGCAACAACTGAGACCTCTCCTGCAGAAAATACATCATCTCCCACAGCAACAACTCCTATAAATACTACCCCACCTAAAGAAACAACCGTTGCTCAAGATTTAACACAAATAGTTACAGAAACAAAACCTAAACAAGAAGAAAAATCTGTGGAAACTGCAAAAGCAGAACCACCAAAAGAAGAGGTAAAAACAGAGCAACAACCCTCTACTCCGCCAAAAGCAGGGACTGAAACGAAATCTATTGGAAAAGCACCTCAACCACCGGGAACCAAAGCAATAAATCATAAAATTGCACGGGGAGAAACTTTATATAATATCGCCCAAAAGTATCAAGTAAAGCCCAAAGACCTTATGGCTTGGAACGGGATACAGGACCCCAACTTGATTAAGTATGGATTAAATTTAGTTGTGTATGTGGCTCAAGGGACAGAGGAAAAACCACCCCAACAGAAAGCACCCGATACACAGGAAAAACCGAAAACCTCCCCTACTGACAAATCAGTCGCTCCTTTAACTTTACCTGAGGCGAAAAATGAAGAAAACACCCCCGCGACACAAACAATACCTGTAACTACAGATACAGAGGAAAAACCGAAGAGCGAAGAAACGGCTACACAGGAGGCACCCAAAGATTCGTCTCCTACAAAAGAAACTATTATATACACAGTGAAATATGGCGATACCCTGGATTCCATAGCACGGGATATGCGTGTAACCAAAGAAGAAATTATCCAACTCAATAACTTAAAGAAACCGTATCTCCTGCCCGCAGGTAGAAAATTGAAAGTTCCGCATGTCCCTAAAATAGGATTTAACTAAACATTTTATTTTTCTAATAAACGCATAAGGTAAAATTCCAACTCGGAAAGGATGGAGTGTTGCCAGTCTTTTTTCAACGCTTGAATAATTTCCCGATAATACCAGAGAGACCCTTCTTTTTTCCCGTTGAAACGCGACCAGATATTATCACCCTCTCTGCAATAATCATGATACAGTGAATACAAATTGTGCCATTTATCACATGCAACAATAAGTTTTACATCTGTTGACATTGAATAACAACGGGCAATAAAATCCTCTTTCCTTTGCTTCCAAGGTTTTTTAGGGTAGGTAAAGGAATCGGAACATTGC
>DAOSUS010000017.1 GCA_035378955.1 Candidatus Hydrogenedens sp.
GTCTCATCTACCCCATCTGTTCCCTCCGTCCCGTCCGTTTCATCTGTCCTATTTGTCCCCTATGTCCCATCCGTTTCATTTGCCTCAGGGGCTTTCTTCAGATAAGTAATAAGTATAAAAACATAAACTACAATAACAATTACAGGTATAACAAGCACCCCCCAAGTTGGTTCTTCTACATTCCAGGGTCCAACGGAATAATCCACATTTAATACGCCTGCAGAACCTTTTGAAAACATTTCTCCAAAAGTGCTTCCTAACAGCCCGTGAATAAATCCTAATGCCACCAAATTCCGATTTTTCTCTTCCATAAAAACATATACTAACACAATCCCTAACATCCATGTAACTGCTACCAATCCATACGAATCAATATGTATCATTCCAAAGCAGGAAGCACTTAAAGTTGCAACCAGCATTCTTTTTTTATCCTTACAGTAAAAATACCCATAGATAAATCCCATAGGGAAGAAGAACACCGTTAGCCATAGAATAAGCTGAACCCAAACCGTTAAAGAAGGTATTGCCTTTGTCCCATAAGCAATGGAAATACTAATGCAGGTAAAAGAAATAGCCACCAAAGCACCCCAAAGACCAAATAGCAGGGACTTCTTTATTTGTTCTTCTCCTGTTACCCTGTTGGCAGGACTATTAGATGGGGCAAATGCCTTGCGGAACCGTGTACCAAAATAGGAACTAAATAACAATTGCTGAACAAAACCCCAGAATATATAGCCAAACACACCCAATGCCCATCGGGAAAAACTCAGTTGTTGAAAGGCACCCGTTCCCCGTTGAATGTAGGCAGAAACGAAGATTACTATCAATAAAGGCAATGAGACAATCATTGCGGTTCGGAATGCCGTATGAAAATTATCATAACGGATAGCACAAAAGGCAATCAGAGCGGATATAACAGCACCGAAAAAGAATACAAAAATTACACCGGGGAAATGATGGGGCCATTGGTAAACATCAACAGACAAGCCAAAAGTGCGTGCTAATTCCTGCATCTGGAAGAAACGGGCGACATGATACCATTGCTGGTAATTAACAATATTCAATCCTACAAAAACGGTAATAGAGGATAGGAGAATCATCACTCTTCTTATCAGTGGACCCCTTGTAATCAAGTGCCCATATTGAATCGGATTTCCCAGCCCCCAGGATTGGGCCGTATCTTTATGTAAAAATGGTGCAACAAAAAGTAAATAAGCACCTCCCAAAACCAGTAGCAAATTTACCCCAGAGTTTACAGCTTTTATTTTCATTACCACACCGAAAGGATAGGCTACCAGCCATAAGGCAGAAAGAATAATAAGCATAACCGTCATTGCTTCCACAAAATTTTGTTTTCGTGAAAAGCGTTCCTGTTCCCAATCACCAGCCGTTGTTTGAATCATCGGAACTTTTAAAATCTTTTCGGGAGAATTCATACTCATAAATGCATACCTTATAGTTGATAAAAAAATTAAAGATATATCAACAATAGAATTTATAGAAAACGGCTGACTACGGCCAAACCACGAGCAACACTGGTAAATGTATCGCGAGAAATAATTCGATGGGAACCGTATCGCTCTTGTAGCATCTTTTGTATTGCCGGGATAAGACAGGTGCCACCTGTAGTTAGAACCAGATTAATATCTTCAGGTTTCACCCCTGCTTTCTGCTCCGCTTCTATGATTAATGAGTGGATTTGTTCCAAAATATCCTCAATAATCTTGCTAAATTCTTCACGATTAATCTTCTCATTCATACTCAATTCTTCAAACTGGATTTGGATAGATGTCTGTTCCTGAAAACTTAATTCCTTCTTTGCCTTCTCAACAACTAATGCCAGAGGATATCCCCAGTTCTTCTGGATTAATAATCGCAAAGCCCTTATAGCTTCGGGTTGGTCACTAAAAGTTTCCACAGCAATCAACCAATTAATGGTTTCTTCTGTATTCAATCGATATAGATTTTGCCAATCCAACACAACATTTAAGATATTTTTGGGCATAGGAAGACGGTTTTGCCCGTATCGGGCTGTGCTTCCAAAGTAATGAAACAATCGTTTGCGAATAATCTCCTTATCAATCATATCTCCGGCAACAGTATCTCCTGAAACCGACAGAACGGCACTTCGTTTTAGTCGTTCCTCCACGGTTTCTGCACCTTCAAACTTCATAATACAAATATCACAGGTTCCTCCTCCAATATCCACAACCATCACCAATTGTTCTTTCGTGGTTGTCGTGCTTATATATTCAACAGAGGCAGATACCGGTTCATAGAAAAAAAGCACATCTTTAAATCCGGCTATCATTCCAGCATTTCGCAATCTCCTTTCGGCTACCTGGTCTTCAAATTCATCATGCGAAAAGAAAATAGGTCTCCCTATTACCGCAACATCAATCGTATCACCCACATATTGTTCTGCTCTTTCTTTACATCGTTTCAAAATAAGGGACACCAATTCCTCAATCTGGTAGTGTCTCCCGAACACATCTGTCCCTTTGAAGTCCGCATATTTTAATTTTGTTTTAAGGGACTGGAATAGTCGCCCCGGCATATTAACATCTACAAGCGTCTTTATGGATATTTTTTCTAAATTATCCGGGTCTGTTAATCTGGGATTGTAATACTCACTTTTATCCGGTTCCGCACCACTAATCGCCGATATTTCCATCCCAGTCTCTTCCGACTTCAAGATAACCTCCCGCCCTATATTGTGCTGAATAAAAACATTCGCAGCCTTCCTCCCCGTAAAAATCGAACCATCAGCCCCAATATAGATAAGAGAAGGCAGCGAAGTCGTAGGGACATTTTCCTCATCCAGGTCTATAACCTGAATTTGCCCATCCTTTTTCGCAATGGCAACACTGGTATTGGTCGTTCCGTAATCGATTCCACAAGCAATCATGAATAAATTCTATCCATCTTCCGTTAGGTAGTCTATTATTTCTCATGTAAAAATAAAAAGTATATCAATAGTATATTGACATTTTAAACTTACAGTTTATTTCTCAATCCAGCAAAAAATAGCCGTCTGGAACTGGGTGTAATGTGTGTAATGTCCACGCATCCAGAGAATATGCCCTTCCTTTTTGTTATACCCCCATGGAACAATAGGTCGAACATTTATAACCGTCGAATTTTGAGTAATGGGGATATGCTTCCACGATTTACCTTTATCGTGGGTTGTCCATCGTTCAATCTCAAAGGTAGTATTCACCCGTCGGGATAAATAGACTTCTTCAATATTTGCATGATTTATGCAAATACCCGCAGAATAATGAGGCTCCGTTTCTTTCTTACCTTTGGGTGTTTCGGGGAACCAGGGGCCGGCAAAGGTAATTTCATGGTCAATCCACTGTTTCCCATCCCATAGGGCATAATGATAAAAATGTTTGTTTTCTTCCGGTAATTGCGTATAGGCAATCACGGGCTTACCTTCCTTATTTAGGGCAATATCCCAGACCCATGCCCTCGCTCCTGTTAATTTCGCATCGTATACCTTATCACAATCAGAATGCAGTATGGGGAGGGAATCCATAGCCCCTATGGATGTTCCATCGGCACGGTAAAATTTCCCCGATTCATAACGAGCATAATATACGGAATTAAATGGTTCGTTTCGTGGATGTCCATCTGTAAATGTAAAATGAATCACTTTTTTACCATCCGATACAACTTTCAAATAAGGGCGAATACTCTCCGATTCCTTTCCCTTATCTTGAAAGAGAACTTTAGGTTCTGACCAATGAAGGCTATCCTCAGAAGTGGCAAAAGTGGGTTTCCATGTTTTTCCTCGCCAGAAAACATAGAAACGATTTTCATCACTTAAAAATACCGGGTGGCTATATGTTACTTTCTCCATCTTTGCCACTATAATTTCATCACCCCATTCTGTTATATCTTCAGGTTTGAGAGTTTGACGGGCGTAGAGATTTTCTTTATTATGCCGTGCATAAAAAATCATAAGTCGCAAATCGGGCAATACAAGAAAAGAAGGGACATTATGGTCATCAATATCCCAGAATTCTTTTATCGTTTTTGTCTTAACTTCTCCCGTATCATGGTCATAATAACCTACTTCTAACTTACCTTGAGAGGAAATCCAGCCAACATAAGTTCGCCGATATTGTCCTTCAACATAAACAGCCCGTGGGTC
The DNA here is from genome assembly GCA_035378955.1 of Candidatus Hydrogenedens sp. Taxonomy (NCBI): domain Bacteria; kingdom Pseudomonadati; phylum Candidatus Hydrogenedentota; class Candidatus Hydrogenedentia; order Candidatus Hydrogenedentales; family Candidatus Hydrogenedentaceae; genus Candidatus Hydrogenedens; species Candidatus Hydrogenedens sp. The sequence goes on from DAOSUS010000017.1 coordinate 4,160, forward strand.
TTGAAACCAGCAAAAGGCACCCGACGGCGATATCGTGGTATATTTATTCAAAATAAAATCGGCTTTCTCAATCGCATTCCCTGAGAAAGAAACATAAAACAAGCATGCTAAAAAACCTAATGTATTCATTATTAACATCCCTTATTTTATTGTATTCTGCTTTATGTCAACATTATTATATATTGTTTTCGTTTTTATAAAGTCTAAATTCATTTTTAGTATAGCTATTTTTTTTGTTATGATTGTGAAAGTTTTCTCTATTATAGATAAACAAACTTTTTAAGATAACTAAATAGAAAGGGTAAGTTATATGAGTAAGGGTATTAAAGTTTTCCTTGTGTCTGTGTTTGTATTAACACTGATTGTAATTCTCAATTCCTGTGGTGGGCAAAAATCACAGCCATCCGCTCCTGCACCTGCAACTAAAACGCAGGAAAAAGCACCTGCAAAAGAGGCGGCTCCTACACCACCCCCAACAACGGCAGAGAAGGCTCCTGCTGCTCAGCCTGCTGAACCAACAACAGCCCCTGCCACAGCCACAGGTGGAAAACCTAAAATCGTATGCGACGAACCCGAATTTGATTTCGGTGAAAAAAGGAACGATGAAAAAGTAGAGCATGAATTCGTTATTAAGAATGCGGGTGATGGACAATTATTAATTAATAAAGTAAGGACAACTTGTGGTTGCACTGTTGCTCAACCTGAAAAGAAAGAACTTCAGCCCGGGGAATCCACAAAAATCAAGGCGACCCTTACTCTGGCAAACCGACAAGGACCCCAGACAAAAAATATAACCGTTGAATCCAACGACCCGGAAAATCCCGTGTTAACATTAACCTTAAAAGGCGTTGCTACTTCTCCAATTATTATAGAACCGCGGACGCTTAATCTGGGTTATTCAATTATGGAAGATTTGGTGGACGAAAAAGTTATTGAAGTAAAATCCAATCTTCCCGATTTAACTTTCAACATTACAAATGTAGATATGACGAATTTACCTCAATTCAAAGCAGAAGTAGAAACCGTAGAACCCGGGAAATATTACAAAATAAAAGTTAAACAGACGGAAAAAGTGGAACCGGGTACCACATTATCTAAGAGTTTCACCATCCAGACCGATGCCACAATTCCCGGAAAAGATGCAAATGACCCATCCGTAGCAACTTTGAGAAACATTCAGGTTTCCGTCTATGGAAGATTTTTAGGTGAGGTAGATGTATCACCTGAGGTTATCAGTTTTCGTGTAAACAATGATGACCCTGAAGCCAAAACGCAACAATATCTGCGAATTAAAGAAGGTAGAGAAAAAGGATTGAAAATTACTGAAGTCATTCCTCCTACCCCCGATATTCAGGTCGAATTAACAGAACGCGCTCCGGGTGATTATCTGTTACTTGTTAAGAACATCCCTATGAATAATTCCTTAAAAGATAAAGAAATCATTGTAAAAACCACATCTGCTACAAAACCTGAAATTAAAATTCCTTTCCGCGTAATTGATATTCCCAATTTTAGTTCAAGACCTCAAAATGTTCTCGGTGGAGAAGGAAAACGGATGCCGCCACAAGGACCTAATATGCCACCGAAATTACCACCCTTTAAACTTCCGCCCAAAGACCAATTACCCAAACCACCAACCAATCCTCCACAAGTTCCACAAGCAACACCAACTCCACAAGCAACACCAACTCCACAAGCAACACCGGCTCCACAAACACCGGCTCCACAAACACCGGCTCCACAAACACCGGCTCAAACACAAAAATAATTCTTAACGACATTTTTTAGACATTTTTCATATAGCCGATACAAAAATGTATCGGCTATATTGCTTTTAGATTGAAACAAATATTATTATCTTTAAGTCAATTAAAAGTTCTATCTTGAACAACATATTTTCTTTACAAAACAAAATATAAGAAAGGATTTTTTATGATGCAACAAATTTTAAAAAACAAAAAATTATTATCCTCTTTGTTGTCTATTCTGATTGTTTTATCTGTTATCGGATGTGCAACGAAAGCACCTATATCCGAACAACAGAAAGGAGTTGCTTCAACCAATGCACGCGAAACAAAAAATCCGGGACCGCTGGATGCGTATGTTTACAGACCTGACCCTCATTATAGTTATAAACTTGTAAAAACGGAAGAAGCAGATAATTTCACTATTTATTACATCAATCTAACCTCTCAAAGTTGGCGTTCTCCAGAAGAAGTAGACCGCCCCATCTGGACGCACTGGTTAACCATTGTCGTTCCTAAAAAAGTAAAGTATTCTTCCGCCCTACTTATTATTTCAGGTGGAAGGATTAGCGACGAACCCCCAACATCCTCCAGTCCTCTATTACGCAAAGTAGCCAAAGATGTGCAAACCGTAGTAGCCGAAATAAGGCAAATACCTAATGAACCTCTGGTTTTTGCAAATGACAACGACAGGAAAAGGACTGAGGACGGTATTATTGCATACAACTGGGATAAATACCTGAAAACGGGCGACCCGGAATGGTTAACCCGTATGCCGATGACAAAAGCTGTCGTTCGTGCTATGGATACTGTTCAGGAATTCTGTGCAAGCAAAGAAGGTGGAAAGGTGAAGGTTAATGAATTTGTTGTGGCTGGTGCATCTAAACGCGGTTGGACCACATGGACAACTACTATTGTAGATAAACGGGTGGTCGCATGTGTTCCCATGGTTATAGATTTGTTGAATTTGGTCCCATCATTCAAACATCACTACGCAGTCTATGGAGGTTGGGCTCCTGCCATAGATGATTATGTAGAAATGAATATCATGGATTGGTTAGTTACTCCCGAATTTGCGGCTATGTTAAAGATTGTTGACCCATACAGTTATCTTAATAGACTAACCATGCCCAAGTTTCTCATTAACTCTGCTGGTGATGAATTTTTCCTGCCCGATTCCTGGAAATTCTATCTTAAAGATTTGCCCGCACCTACATATATCCGATATGTCCCAAATACAGGTCATGGGCTTAAACCCGAAGTTGTTGACAGCGTATCCGCTTTCTACAAGGCTATCGTCATGAAAAAACCTCTTCCCCAATATTCCTGGGAATTCCCGGATGATTGCACCATTGTGGTAAAAACAAAAGATAAACCCAGTAAAGTAACTCTATGGGAAGCCACAAATCCTGAAGCAAGAGACTTTCGTTTGAATGTTCTCGGTAAAGCCTATCAGGCAAAGGATTTAACGGAACAGAAAAAGGGTGTTTATATTGGGAAAGTCAGTCCTCCTGAAAAAGGATGGAAAGCATATCTTATTGAAATGACTTTTCCAGGTCCGGATAATACCTCTTTTACCTTTACAACCCCGGTCCGCATAGTTCCCGATATTGAACCGCATAAATATGAGCCACCCGCTGAATTGCCTAAAGGCTTTTTAAGCAAATAATACATGTTAATAAAAACATACTAAATCCTCAGCAGGAGGGTTTTGTGAACAAAGATTCGTCTCGACTAATTGATGTGCAAAATCTTGAAAAAGTTTACGAAGTTGGAGATAACAGAGTTATAGCCTTAAATCGTGTTGATTTGACCATTGATGCAGGGTCTTATGTTGCCATTATGGGACCTTCCGGTTCCGGAAAAACAACTTTTCTTGATATTCTGGGATGCCTTAGTAGACCTACCGCAGGTTCGTATCGGTATAAAGGTGAAGAAGTCCACAAGTTTTCAGAACTGCGACTTGCCGAATTGCGAAATCATGAAATAGGCTTTGTTTTTCAAAACTTCAATCTATTAAGCCGTGCCACAGCATTAGAAAATGTGGAATTACCGCTTATATATGACCGCGTCCCGCGAAAAGAACGAAGGAAACGAGCACAAGAGGCATTAATCGCTGTGGGACTTGGAGACCGTATGTATCACAGACCCAATGAAATGTCTGGTGGTCAGCGACAACGCGTCGCTATTGCACGAGCCTTGGTAAACAACCCTTCTACAATATTAGCTGATGAACCCACAGGAAATCTGGACACCGCCAGCGGAGAAAGTATTCTTGAATTATTTGATGAATTACATAGCAAAGGACATACAATTGTTATGGTTACACATGAAAAAGATGTAGCGTCCCGTGCTCAACGAATTATTCATTTCAGAGATGGAAAGGTAATATCTGACGAATGGCAAAAGTAAATTATAAAAATTATCTATTAAGACTAATCCTTTTACTCCTTTTTGCGATGATAGTAACAGGTATCGTCTATTATTTCTTTTTCTACACACCGCCCGTGCAGGTTACTGTAGACACTGTAAAGAGGGGAAAGGTTCAACAAACGGTCTCTGCTTTCGCTTCTGGAACAATTATGGCTCATCGCCGTTCCATGATTGCCTGCGGGATGATGGGTATTGTTTCTAAAGTTCATGTAAAGGAAGGACAACATGTTACCAAAGATGAAATTCTTATTGAATTAAGTCACGAAGACCTTGATGCACAGGTAGCCCTTTCTGAAGCAAATTTACTTGTTGCAAAAACGAGGCTGGAACAAGCACGCGTCGGTTATGAGGTGGCTAAAAACCTTTCTGAATCACAAATCAATCAGACACAAGCACAATTAAAGCAAGCGGAATCAGATTTGGAGCGTGCTAAAAAACTTCGCGAACAGGGAATTCTTTCCCCGGGAGAACAGGAAAAAGTGGAATTGGCTTATAAGGTAGCCAGGGAGGCATATCAGTCTGCCCTTACAGGTGTGAAAGAACTTCAAGTTCGTGAACAGGAAATAAAAGCGGCAGAAACCGCCATTATACAGGCAGAATCCGCATTGAATTCTGCAAAAGCCGTCAGAGATAAAGCCATCATTAAAGCCCCCTTTGATGGAATTGTTGCTACTGTCAATGTTCATGAAGGTGAAGGTATTGCCGTAGGTATTCCTCTGATGTATCTGGTAGATAATTCCGACCTATACATTGAAGCACCTTTTGACGAAGCCAATGTGGGACAAATCTCATTGAACCAAAAAACAAGGATTGAATTAGATGCCTTTCCGGGGCAGGTTTTCATGGGTGAAATTTTTGAAATATCTCCTGTAATTACGATTACCAAAGAATTTACACGCACCTTTACTGTAAAAGTGCGATTTCTGGAGCAGGGCAATTTCCTTGCAGGAATGTCCGCTGATGTAACAGTAATCGTATCGGAAAAGGATGATGTCCTTTATGTCCCAAGTGAAAGCCTTATCCGTGATGAGTTTGCTTATGTTGTTGAAAAAGACCATGCTGTTCGTAGACCTGTAACTTTGGGTATCGGAAACTGGGAGACACGAGAAATCGTGGACGGCTTGAAAGAAGGCGATATGATAATTACTTCCGTTGGGATTAAAGGATTGGCAGACGGAGTTAAAATCAAAATCGTTCCTTCCCTTGGGGAGTAATAGCAATGACCTTCTGGGAACTCATACGAACAGCTATCATTGCTCTGAACCAGAACAAAATGCGTGCCGCACTCACTGCATTAGGGGTTATCATTGGTGTTATGTCGGTCATATTATTAATTGCCTTAGGAGAGTCGGCACAAGCCTATGTAGAGAGGGAATTTGCGATTATGGGCAGCAATGTCATTATCATCACACCCGGCAAACAAGAAACTACAGGTATGTTTCCCATCAGTGCAGGAAGTCATAAAAAACTTACCTATGAAATCGCCCGACAAATAAAGAGAAAAGTTCCCGGTATTATTGGTGTGGCTTCCAATACATTAGGATTAGCCAATATACGATATAAAAACCGTCAGCGAAATGTCTTACTTATTGGCACAACCCCGGATTTCGAGAAGGTCCGCCAGTTATATACACAAATAGGTCGTTTCCTTACCGAAGAAGATATTGAACGAAATAGTCGAGTATGTATCATCGGAACAACCGTTAAAAAAGAACTGTTCGGGACACACCGTGCCTTGTATGAGAAGATTTCCATTAACGGCTCCAAACATACCGTCGTGGGGATATTAGAAGAACGCGGAATGGCATTGGGAATTGACCTCGGAGACATAGTCATTGCCCCTTTACCCAGTGCTCAACGCATTTTCAATGTTGAAGAAGTCATGGAAATCCTATTAGGAGCACGCACGCAGGAGGATATTCCCCGTGCCACAGAAGCCGCAAGGAAAATTGTCCGCTCTGCTCATGATAATGAAGAAGACTTTACCATCACAAATCAAGATAGCATGCTTTCTGCATTCTCACGAATTTTCAGTATGCTTCGACTGATGTTAGTAGGTATCGCCTGCATATCTCTTCTGGTAGGGGGCATTGGAATTATGAACATAATGTTAGTATCCGTGCGTGAACGCACGCGCGAAGTAGGTATTCGTATTGCAGTAGGAGCCACCCGCGCTGATATTGGCTTACAGTTCCTTATGGAATCCATTACCCTTAGTGTTCTCGGTGGAATGACCGGTATTTTCTTAGGCTTCATTGGTTCCGCTGTTATTCGTATTCTTTATCCCAGTTTGCCCATAGGCTTATCTTTGTGGTCTATAACGACTGCCTTCCTTTTCAGTTCTGCTGTTGGTGTCGTCTCGGGGGTATATCCTGCCTTAAAAGCGGCAAGTGTTGACCCCGTTGAAGCCCTACGATATGAATAATCTATCTGAAACAAGACAAGACCCGATGTTTATAAAACATCAGGTCTTGTTGTTAAACAATTTGCAAATATCTATTTTTAGCAGGGAAGTTCCCAGCCCTTACGATATTCTTTACTTATAATCGCCTTCGGGTCAGAAACATTCTTAACAATACCATTAACATTGTCCCAGACCAACTTTTGTCCCGACTTAACAACCACATTCCCAAATTGCACCATTTCTGTAAAGGGACCCGAATAATTAAAATTCGAACAAGCAGGTTTATCTTCCTTACAAGCACGAAGCCAATCGAAATACGGACTTTCACCCGGAATACGCTCAATCGTTTCAGGTGGCATTTTATAATCCTTCATCAGAGAAGAAGGAACCAATCGTGGCTCACCACCATATTCCCCTGCCGTAAGGATTGCCTTATCACCAATAAACATTGAACCATTCATATTATCATCACCCAACACCTCATCTTCGGGTATTCCTTCGGGTCGTTTGGGACGGTTATAAACTTCCTGTCCCGTGGCTTCATCCTTCCAGTGTCCATCATACCAATAAACATCAACAGGACCCATATCACCCCGAGCAACGAAGGAATATTTCACTGTAGTTGCAATAGGAAATGTCTGCTTGTTTTGTCCTTTCTGGAATACGACTTCAACCGAGAATTCGGGTGCTTCATACAGTTTCAATGCCCAGTAGGCAGGGTCCATAATGTGGCAAGCCATATCGCCTAACGAACCAGAACCAAAATCCTGCCAGGCACGCCAATCATGGGGAGCCAACTTATGATTATAAGGACGCCATGGAGCACAGTTAATCCAGCGGTCCCAATCCATATCTTCGGGTGTTACTTCCGGCGGTAATGGTTCTGTCATTCCCTGATTATCCCATACCGGACGATGGGTCCATATATGAACTTCTTTCACATTACCGATAGCACCACTCCAAATCATCTCGCACAATTGACGGACACCATTACCACAATGTCCTTGGTTACCCATCTGGGTCGCAACACCTGTTTCGCGTGCTGTGATAGTAAGCAATCGTGCTTCCGCAATGGTATGTGTCAATGGCTTTTGAACATATACATGTTTTCCCATCTTCATGGCCATATAGGCAGCAGGTGCATGAGAATGGTCCGGAGTAGAAATTGTAACAGCATCAATTTCTTTCATCTCTTCTAACATATTGCGATAATCTTTATACTTTTTCGCATTCGGCAAACGATAGAATGCCTCTGCAGCCCGTTTCCAATCTACATCGCACAAGGCTACAACATTATGTCCTAACTTAAAACAACTCATAATATCAGAAAAACCTTTTCCACCAGCACCAATGGCGGCAACATTTAATTTCTCGTTCGGAGAAATCTTACGCGGGACAACCTGTGCGGTATTCGGTGTTGGTGATGTCTGTGCAAAAGCACTGGCCGTAACTACCGTTGTTGAAGAGGCTAAAAACGCCCTTCGTGTCATTTTTGACCATTCATTCTTTTTCATTGTCATACTTCCTTCTGATAAGTTTTTATTTTAAATGTTTACTGTATTGAAGCACAGATAATAAGATAGTTTATTACAACGAATAAAGAAAAGTAAAAAAGCACGATATTAAATCTGTAAACAGAAATCAACATATAGATAAGTGATACATATCATTTTAATTCAGCAATATCCCCGTTTGAAATAAAGGCCACTATTCTCGTGTTTATACAACTTTACCATATAGGTCATATATCTCTGCTTCTTCGATTTTTACCTGATAAAATCCGCCTATTTGCAAGGTTCGCGGAGAGGATATCCAGATAACACCATCAACATCCGGGGCTTCTGCATAAGACCTGCCTATCCAAAGGTTCTTCTCCTTGTCATAATCATCAATTAAGACTTTGTATTCTTTGCCTACACGATTTTTATTAAATTCATACGATATTTCTGCCTGTGTTTCCATAAGAATATGATAGCGTCGTTCTGCTACCAGTTTTCCTACCTTGCCTGGTAATTCCATAGCGGGTGTATTCTCTTCCGGGGAAAAAATAAAAGACCCCAATCGTTCAAATCGGATTTGTTCTATCCCTTTTATTAGTTGCTGAAATGCTCTAAAACTTTCTCCGGGAAAACCTAAAATAATGGTGGTGCGAAAAACCATATCGGGTATGAAATCTCGTATCTCCTGTATTGCTTTTATAACATCTTTATTCCAGCCGGGGCGATTCATCAATCGAAGCACTTTCTTATCTACATGTTGAATAGGTATATCTAAATAATGAACCACTTTAGGCTCTGTTTTCATAACCTGTAAAAGTTTCTTTGTTACTCCGGACGGTAAAACATACAAACAGCGTATCCAAAAATCCCCCTTCAATTTTGCCAATTCCTGAATTAATTCAGGCAAGCCATATCCCTTTTTCAAATCCCTGCCATAACGAGTTATATCCTGGGCAATTAGATTAAGTTCTTTTATACCTTGTCCAATTAAGTATTCCGCCTCTTGCAAAAGAATGTCCATAGGGACAGAATGATAAGCCCCTTTTATTTGAGGAATGGAACAAAAAGAACAGGCATGAGAACAACCATCTGCAATTTTCAGAAAAGAATACGCAGAAGGAGTAATGATTTTTCTACGGATATATCTTCCTACACTTACACTCGGTTTCCGCAAACAACAAAATTTTTGGTTGCGGGGTAATTCCTCTTCCTGAATATATCTCAATAAAGTTTCTAATTGTCCTACACCTACCAATCCATCAATTTCTGGAAACTCTTTCCATAGTTCCTGAGGATACCTCTGGGCTAAACAACCGAAAACAAAGAACTTTGACGGATTTTTCCTCTTTCTCTTGCTTTCCGCTATCTCCGAAATCACATCAATAGATTGCTTTTTTGCATCTAAAATAAAACCGCAAGTATTTAGTAAAACCACATCAAAACTCTCTTCCGCATTAAAACCCTCCAACGGTATTACTTCATAACCTATATCTTCCAATAAACCTGCCAGATACTCATTATCAACTGTATTTTTATCACACCCTAAAGTAATTATTCCTACTCTTTTTGTTTTTTTTCCTGTTGACATTCTTCTTCTTTATTTTATGTTTAATTTTTACAAATATATTATTAATAAGAAAAACATTATAATGAAAAACCTAACCCCATTTCATCTGAAATATTGTTCATATCCCATTTAAAAATCTACCCGATGGCTCTTTCGAGCCATCGGGAAAAAGCAGAGAGTATAAAATATATTTATTTGCAGATACTATTATAGGCCATCAACATTGATAGTCTTAACTAACCATGCAGGAACTTTCTTTCCTTTTTCATTGGTTGTTTCATACTTCTTCAAAATAAGTTCTACAGAAACGGCTCCAGCAACACTGCTTAAATCAATCGGATACGCAGAGGCTGTTCCATCATTATTAATTTTAATCTGCATATTTCCTAAATCTACTTTGCCTTCATCGGCATAACCGGATTCAAGCCCTAATTGCAACATAGGCTTAACTTCCTGTTTTCCACCGACTTCCGGATGCTCAAAATCTTCGGCAAGAGTTTCCATCAACATATCAATGTTTTTGGATTCTAATGCAGTTTTGACCTTATCTATGGTAGCACGGATTAATTCCTCATCGGTAGGACCTTTCCCTTTCCCGGCACAGCCCAGAACAGAAAGCATAGCGACCATAGACATTACAACGAGTGAACTGATAAGGATTCTTTTCATATTGAATCTCCTTTATTTGTTTGTTTTTTTGTGTTATAGTTGTTAAAGTTTAAAAGATATAACTCTTTTAGTGAAATGTATGACTATACTTCACAAAAGGTGGTTTCAACTTTTTTTATTTTTTTATAAAAAAATTAAATTATTAACAAAAAAGGTTTTGATATGAAACGAAGAGATTTTTTATTAACAATGGGGACATCTCCTATTTTGTATGTACCCTCTTCAAAAAACAACCCCACTAAATCTCATTATACAGATAAGAAAACCCTTAAAAAACAGAAGAATACAGAACTTATGAAAGCCGATGTGGTTATAATTGGTGGTGGAACAGGAGGGGTAGCATGTGCTTTATCTGCCTTGCAACATGGACTATCGGTTATTATGACAGAGGAAACCTTATGGCTGGGAGGACAAATGACTTCGCAGGCAGTTCCGCCCGATGAAAATCCATGGGTGGAAGACAAAGGTTCTACGGAAAGATACAAACTATTTCGAAACGCAATTCGCGATTTTTATCGAAAAAATTACCCCTTGCTTGAAGAACATAAGAACAATCCAAAATTAAACCCCGGCAATGGAAATGTTTCGCGAATATGCCATGAACCCCGTGTCAGTGCCCAAGTGATTGAAAGTATACTCTCCCCTTATATATCAGGAAAAAAACTTACTGTCTTAAAAAAACATATTCCCCTATCGGTAGAAACAAACGGTGACTATTTCTCTGCTGTTAAAGTTTTATCCTTAGAAACAGGAAATGAAATATACCTTTCAGCTCCTTATTTTATTGATGCTACAGAAACGGGAGAACTGCTTCCTTTAGGAAAAGTAGAATATGTAATCGGTATGGAGTCTCAAAAAGAAACCCATGAACCTCATGCCCCTACAAACTCCGACCCCAAAGGGATGCAGGCATGTACATGGTGCTTTGCTATGGATTACGACCCGAATGGCGACCACCGAATTAACAAGCCTGATAATTATGATTTTTGGCATTCTTTAATTCCCCAATTAGACCCACCCTGGACAGGTCCTTTATTAAGTCTGACAGCAACACATCCTGTAACTCTCCAACAACGCACATTGCCATTTGACCCCACAGGAAACACGAAAGCAAGTTGGTGGAATTACCGTCAAATTTTAGATAAAAATCTTTTCGATACAAATATTATTCCTTACAGCATAACCCTTGTTAACTGGCCTCAAAACGATTATTTTTTAGGAAATATCATTGAGAACAAAACAAAAGACGAAGACTTATTCCATGAAAGAAAAGCCAAAGAATTGAGCCTTGCTCTCTTTTACTGGTTACAGACGGAAGCACCCCGCCCGGATGGTGGAACAGGTTGGAAAGGTTTGCGATTACGCCCAGATGTTACTGGCACAGAAGATGGCTTTGCCATGAGACCCTATATACGCGAAGCAAGACGGATTAAAGCAGAATTTACTATATGCGAACAACATATCGGGAAAGATGCACGAAAAGAATTATTCAAAACACAAGACTACATCCTTCCTGAATTTTTCAAAGATACTGTAGGTATTGGTTATTATCGAATTGACCTTCATCCACGAACCAACGGTAAAAACTATTTTGATGTAGATTCCTTACCTTTCCAGATACCTTTGGGAGCCTTAATACCAAAACGAGTTGAGAACATGCTTCCTGTTTCTAAAAATATTGGCACAACACACATTACGAACGGAGCCTATCGCCTTCATCATGTTGAATGGCACATCGGAGAAGCCGTCGGATGTCTTTTAGCGTTTTGCAAACAAAATAACCTCTTACCCCGTCAGGTCAAAAATCATTCTGATTCCTTAGAACAATTCCAAGAAATGCTGCAGAAAGATTCCATTCCTCTTCAATGGGATAAAGAAATTCTACAGCAAATGGGCAAAAAGAGCGGTTCATAAACTTCACCTATAACCATTACAAGTATTTTCATTAGATTAAATTGTTGCGGGTTAGTTCTGTTATTTCAATGACTACAAGCACCCCAAATATTCTCATAAGAATTAAATCCATATAGTCTTTCACTTTTTGTAAAGATATCTCTCCGTCCCATCCGTCCTATTCGTCTCTTCTATCTCATCCGTCCCATTCGTCTCATCTGTCCCATCCGTCCCATCTGTCCTATTCGTCTCTTCTATCTCATCCGTCCCATTCGTCTCATCTGTCCCATCCGTCTCATTACAAATAATTACGGAACACCCCAATTAACTTCAATAGGCAGGAAACGGCATATTGCGCGTAGAAATTTCACAAATTGGTGGGCCGTGCAGGAATTGAACCTGCGACCTTGGGATTAAGAGTCCCCTGCTCTACCAGCTAAGCTAACGGCCCTGATAAAAAAATGGAGCGGGAGACGGGACTCGAACCCGCGACGTCAACCTTGGCAAGGTTGCACTCTACCAACTGAGTTACTCCCGCAACTTTTTGCATCAATAATTTTATCAAAAAACAAACACCAATTCAAACTTGATTATTACAAATAAAATAATCTTCTAACCAGATATCTTAGAGATATTACCTAACAGATAGATAATTATCTTCAACTTTTGGTATATTACATTTCTAAAAATCGGAATTTAAACAATAAAGGAGATATGCCCATGAGTTTCCCAATTAATGTAGAGAAATACAAACCTATTGCTGTGAACCCGTTTCATCAAGAGTTTACAAAAGAACAATTAGAACAGTTGAAAACAAACATTCAAGTTGTTCGTGATTCCATCATTTTCTTTACCGCTGTTGCAGGAATCCGTGGTCTGGGGGGGCATACCGGTGGAGCATATAGTATCGTTCCTGAAGTATTAGTTCTGGATAGTTTTATGAAAGGTTCTGAAAAAATTTATCCCGTTTATTTTGATGAAGCAGGGCACCGTGTGGCTATTCAATATGCAATGTCTGCTTTCAACGGAATTATCCCATTTGACTATTTATTACATTATCGTGAGGCTAATTATGGACTTTATGGACATCCGGAAATTGAGCATGAATTAGGGATAAAATTTGCATCCGGTCGTTTAGGGCATTTATGGTCTTTTGTTAATGGTGTAGCATTAGCCAATCCAGATAAGGTTGTTTTTATGTTAGGTTCTGACGGTTCCCAGCAGGAAGGTGATGATGCAGAATCTGCACGACTCGCTGTTGCTCAGAAAATAAATGTTAAATTGTGTATTGATGATAACAATGTAACAATCTCGGGTCATCCTTCCCAGTATCTACCAGGCTATGACATTGGGAAAACGCTATCTGGACACGGCTTAAATGTGGATGTCGGCGAAGGTGAAAATCTGGAAAGTCTGGTGCAACGTATGATTAAAGCAGTGCGACAAGAAGGTCCTGTGGCTCTGATTAACAAACGAGTAATGGCACCGGGCGTTCCCGGGATTGAAGGGAACCATTCAGGACATGATGTTATCGGAAAAGACAACGCTATTGCTTACTTTGAAAAACGCGGTATGCCTGAAGTTATTGAATTCTTAAACAAAGTTGAAAAAATTTCTGTAAGCAGAACTTATCGGGGGTGTTCTAAGGAACAGGGAAGTAATCGAACGGAATTTGGAAATATTGTTAAGGATTATTTAACAGCACATCCCGAAGAAAAGAGCGAACGAAAAATTTTAGTTATTGATTCCGACCTCGAAGGTTCCACCGGATTAAAAGCCATCCGTGTAGCACATCCGGATATATTCATAAATGGTGGCGTTCAGGAACGCGGGAATTTCTCTGCTTCTGCAGGTTTCGGGTTTGAAAAAGGCAAGCAGGGAATATTTAGCACCTTCTCTGCCTTTTTAGAAATGATTCTTTCTGAACTAACCATGGCACGGTTAAATAAAGCCAATGCCATTTGTCATTTTTCCCATGCCGGGGTTGATGATATCGCTGATAATACCTGTCATTATGGAATTAATATTTTCTTCGCCGATAATGGTCTCCCGGAAGGTGATAATACACGGCTTTACTTCCCGGCAGATGCTCTACAACTTAAAGCAGTCGTTCATCGTATCTGGAAAGATGAGGGCATTCGGTTTATTTTTACCACCCGCAGTAAAGTTCCGTTTATTTGCAAAGAAGATGGCACGAAGTTCTATGAAGGCAATTATCAATTTGTTCCCGGAAAAGATGAAATTATCCGAAAAGGTACCGCCGGATATGTAATATCTTATGGAGAAATGCTACACCGTGCATTAGATGCTGTGGAACAAGCACGAGAACAGGGATTGGATGTAGGTCTCATCAATAAACCGACACTTAATGTAGTAGATGAAGATATGATGACCGTTTTAGGAAAAGCCCCATTCGTTTTAGTGGTCGAGGCACAAAACATCAAAACAGGCTTGGGCAGTCGTTTTGGCAGTTGGCTACTTCAAAGGCAATATGCTCCTAAATTTGATTATATGGGTGTTAGTAAACCCGGAAAAGGCGGACTATCTGAACATATTACCTATCAAGGATTAGACCCTGAACATATCCTCGAAAGGATAAAACAACTCGCAGGTTAAGATAGGGAACATATTAAACAAATCCCGTTTTAGATATTTGTTCTATATATAAAAGAATCCCCGATTACTTTGCGTAATCGGGGACTTGCGAGGGTTTTGAACAGAAACGAAAGGAAGAGGAGAGGGCTATATAATATTTTGTGAAGCCAATATAACGCCTACGACACGGGCAACCGCACCGTTAACAGGTTGTTCGCCATTTTCCTGATACCGCATGAAACTCACATGTCCATCCATGTAAAGCACATTAGAACCGCCGGGAATGTGGTTGTAGGCTCCTGGGTCTATGGCAATGGTATCCGCCATTATCCAGGTTTCGCTCTGGGCTTTAGACGAAGCGGCAGGATTGTTAATATCCGTGATTAAGAAGCGTTCAATACCTTCACGGAGTCTGTAAATTGTGGATTGTCTGCCATTGCCTAACCCTAAAGGCACAGAAATATCCTCATCCGCTTTTTTTACAGCCTCATTAGGATTGGAAAGATAGGCTCCCAATAGAGTTAACATTGCTTCCACAAGTTGCGAAGGACCATTGCCTGATATTCCTGTTGCACCAACAAGGGTGGCTAATGCAGTAATATCCACCAGCGGGTCACTTCCGTCTGCATTGCAAAGGTCAAGCACATATCCTACATAGTTATAACTGGAATCAATGATAGACATTCCGCGAACCGCATCATCACAAGGAATGTTCACATCGGGAACATCTCCCAATCCTGCTGCCTGGGCTGCAGGATTATATTGAAGCCCCGGTTTCTCCGCAGAATCAGAAGGACAGAAGATGATGTTTAAATCCGTTAAGTATTCCGGATAAAGCACCGCGGGATTGGGACCTGCTGCAACAAGACCAGCGTTAGCAGTTGGAGTATAGGGATAAACATTACAATCTACCCTTTGTGCTGCAGTAATGCAAATAGGCGGAAATCTTTCACCTTTCGCTTCATTGCTGTACATTTTGAAGACCAGACCCCATTGTTTGAGGTTGTTCTGGCAACTGCTCCTGCGCGCTGCTTCCCTCGCACGAGCTAGCGCCGGCAACAAAATTGCCGCAAGGATACCGATGATAGCGATGACGACAAGCAGTTCGATGAGTGTGAAACCTTTTTTACGCATAATAGAACTCCTTCTTGGGTTCGCCCTGAAAACCCTTTTAGTTTAATTTATCCTTATTCATGCAGGGCTCATGAATAAAACTATTAAATTGTAAATACGATTATATTATAATTAATATTTTTTTGTTTGTCAAGATAAATTTTTAATTATTTAAATAATATTTCCAAATTAAAAACTAAATTTTTGTTTCGTTATTATTTTATTAATAGGAATATTATGTTATTAAAGACATTAATATTTATATGTATATAATTATATAAAAATATTATATTAAAGTTATTTATTTACAATATTATGATAAAAAGTTGTGTTTATAACTCCTAAAAATATTTTGCCTTGCCTGTTCCATATAAAGCGGGATAAAAACATTTCTTCAAATATATCAAAGATTTAAGTGCTTTTCAGGGCAAAATTCTTTCTATATTTTTAGAGATATTCCACAAAATAGGATAGGAGGTTTTGTTAATGGAATGTGTTTTTTATTCTATTGAGAAAGGGGAAAAATGGCTTACTCCATTTGAAAAACGGCAGTGGCGTGAGAAATATAAAGCATTGCAAATGTGGTTTGAAAATAAAGGGATTGAAATATCTCCCTGGCTGCAGATGCGTTTGAGAGAACTGCTTATACTTACCTTTTTTATACAGAGATTGGAACAGGAATTATTATTCTCCACTCCTTTGCCTGAGAAGAAAAATGAAGGTATGGAATCTTCCAAAAAAATGGAAAGAATAAATTCTTCTGCACAATGTTATGAGGTGTTATGCAAATATATGGAACGGCAACGAAAATTGGTGCAGGAGTTTGAGGGAATTAAGCCAATGGAAACAAAAACATCCTCTATGAGTATTGCAGAACTTGTGCAGGATTTGGTGTGTTGTGCCCATGAATTGGAGAAAGGAAACAATGGAACTATACAAAAGAATCTTTCCGAAGAAAATAAAAATGAAACCCTTGTAAATCAAGATAATTAATCATTAATAAAATTTGATAGAATTATAGAGAAGATGTTTGAACTTAAAAAACAATGCATAAGGAATATTGAAAATATGCTTCGACGATATTTGTTAATAACGATAACAGTATTTTTAATCTTTTCTGCGGGTTGTGCTACAACTTCAACACGGTTTAAGCCTCAGGTAGGTTCTCGTTCTGAAATATTAACTTTAGAAACACGCGGGTATTGTCCCTGTGGTAAATGCTGCAATTGGAAAAGGAATTGGTATTTTCGTCCTGTTGTTGCCCATGGACCGAATAAGGGAAAGCCCAAAAAAGTAGGTATGACTGCCAGTGGTGTTAAAGCAACAAGAGGAACCATTTCAGCCGATACAAGTCGCTTCCCTTTCGGGACGATTATGTATATTCCAGACTATGGTTATGGTCGGGTGGAAGACCGAGGTGGTTCTATCAAAGGGGATAGCATTGACCTGTTTTTTAAGAAGCATAAAGAAGCAATGCGTTGGGGAAAACGAACCAAAAAGGTAAAAGTGTGGTATCCTCCGGGCAAATGATAATTTCTCTTTAATTAGTTTTTATTAATTATACGGGGTTAGGGTAGTGTCAGTTTCAAGGGAAACATTATTTCGTTTGCTTCAACGACGAGAGCTGTTTGCTTATCGTTTTTTCCGCAGTGCCGACGGTATGCCGTGGCGGGTGCGTGATTATCAACGCAATTCTTTAGAATCTCAAGCCTTGCGAAAAGTGCATTGTGATGGAAGGGATGTAGGGAAAACGACAGAAATAGAAATTATTGCTTGCTGGGCTATGGTAAATTGTCCCGGTAAATCTATGTTAATAGCGACACAATGTGAGAACCACTTGTTCCCGATAATGAATCGGTTAGTGCGTCGTTTTGAGACCACCCCGGAGTTTTCTGGAGGTATTGCAGAATTACGGCGTTCACCTTCTTACTTCATACGGTTTGTGAATGGTTTTACTTTATGGGGACGGATTGCAGGACCTCGTGGGATAAACTTTCAGGGAATGCATGTGGACTGGCAGATTGTAGATGAAGCACAGGAAATGACAGAAACGAGTTGGGGCGAATTATACCAATCCCTGAACGGTGGTGGAAGACGATGGGTATATGGTGTTCCCAATGGGCTTCGAAATACCTTTTATCGTATGACTTTCTTGCCAGATACAGAACAATATCATTGGCCTAGTTATCTCAATCCGGATTTCACTTCGGAAAAAGATGATGAGTTGGTGTTATTGTATGGAAGGCGTGATAGCCCAGGATATATACATCGTGTTTTAGGATTGCATGGTGAACCAATGAATGCCGTGTTTAATCTAGATGATTATTTACTGTGCGTTGATGAAAGTTTACCTGCGAATGAAATTCGACTTAAAGGGTCAAGGACACACTGGGATTTTCCAGAACCTCCACAAAAGGGAATGTATTATTTAGGCTGCGATTTGGGTTTTTCCCACGACCCTTCAGAATTTATCGTTTATAAAAACGAACCACCCTATTTGATTTGTGTGCTTCGTATGCATTTGGAGAATGTCAATTATGCGCAACAACAAGCTGTGATACAGGAATTGGATAATCATTATCATTTTTGTAAAATAGGAATTGACTGCGGGAATAGTGGTAGAGCCGTTGCTCATCAATTAATGGCCATAGGTAGAGACTGGGAACAACGAGTTTGTGCGTTTGAATTTGGCGGAATGATAGAAACAGGACAGTTATCCAATGGCACTATTCAGAAACGGCGAACGAAAGAATGGATGACGGAACTGCTACAAAGGCGTCTGGCAGAACATACGATTCTATTTCCCAAAAGTGCAGAACGCGAACAGCAATATGCAAATCATACCTACTTACTAAATGCTCAGGGACAATATGTTTATTCGAAAGGAAATGACCATATTATCGATGCAGACCGCTGTGCTTTGTTAGCGTGGTATATGGACACCCATGAAAAAGTAATTCCAACGATGAAAGTAAAGCCCAGAATTCAGGTGTTTTGAAAATGAAACCGGTTAGATAAAGTTAATGTTCGTTTAGTTAAGCGAAGAAAAATAGGCTTCCAGTTTATCGGCCAGGTCCACGCGTAAGGTTGCTATTTTCAAATCATTCAAATTAAGGTATTGCGTAGAAGGGTGTTGAAGAAAAACAATATTTTCGGACCAGGGAAAGAAATTATAACCTTCTCGTGAAACAATTAGATTGGATAGACAAAGGATATGCGTTTGTGTTCGCAATTCTTCCATAGGTGTTAGAGATGGGTCATGATGAGAAAAAGATAAAACGGCAAACTCATCTGGAATATCCCACTTCTGTAAGATAAAAAGACTTACCAATGGATGAAATTGCATTAACACCTCTTGAGTTAACTGGGGGCTGGCAATAAGTTGTGAAAAAGCGGGGGAATTCACTTCATTTAATATTTGAAGCAGGACAATATGCCCCACATCGTGAAGCAATCCAGCAAGAAACATCACTTCGGGATGGGGTTCTGCAACGATAAGTGCTAATTCATACGAAGCGTGAGCCGTTGCAATAGAATGCCTCCACAATCTCTGAAACTCTTCGCTTAACTTCGGATTAGGGGATTGAAATACCTTCTGGCTTACATAAACCTGTGCCATATTTGTTAAAGTCTGTAAACCCAAACGAGAACAGGCGGTTAATAAATCTTTAACCTCCTGCAAGCCCGCATAGTAAGCACTATTTGCCATTTTCAATATCGCCATAGATAAAGAAGGGTCTTCTTGAATAATAGCCACCAATTCTGTAAAAGAAACATCCGGTTTTTGAATGGTGTTTAGTAATTGCTGCCCAACGCGAGGTATTACGGGTATTTTTTCAATATATTTCGGCAGATGTTCAAAGATTTTAGCCCCAATGGAATCGGGCTGTAAAACAGACCGAATATCGGTGTAATTGCTAAAAGGTTGAACCAGGTTCTTTGTCCCCTGTGTTTGTATCCACAACGGATTATTACACACTTTGCAAATCCATAAAAACCATTTACGCATTTTTTGTGGAGGTGATATAACTGTTTGACAAAATGGACATGTAGCATTCATAGATTAAGCCCTTTTTCTTTTCTGATTATGAACATAAAGTCATAATCTGCCGTATAGAACGCAGATTAAAGGTTCGTGGTGTATGTTTAATGACTTCTTCGTATGTGGTCGTGCCACGAATTACTTTCGATATAGCATCTTCCCGCATACTGATAAGTCCTGTGGAATCTACACTAATCCGCCGTATTTCATGGGCGGTCTTTTTTTGCAGAATGGCTTCCTTCACATCTTCATTTAAAACCAGCAATTCATAAGCCCCTACTCTTCCGCGATAGCCTGTATAGGAACAATATTGACAGCCTTTCCCTTTCTTGTATTCATATTCGCGCACCTCTGCATAGTCCAATCCTAAGGATTGGGCTTCTCTTGCCGTAGGGATATAAGGAACAATACATTTTGGACAGATACGACGGAGCAATCGTTGAGCCAGCACCGATATAACCGTTGAGGAAATAAGGAAGGTCTCAATATCCATATCAATCAAGCGCAGAAGTCCGCCAATCGTATCTTCCGTATGAAAAGTTGAATATACTTTGTGCCCGGTTAACGCAGCCTGAATGGCTACTTGTGCTGTTTCACGGTCACGGATTTCGCCAATCACGATAATGTCCGGGTCCTGACGCACAATCTCACGCAAGGTCGAATCAAAAGTGCGATTAACTTTTTCGTTAACCGAACTCTGGACAATGCCATCAATTGTAAACTCGACAGGGTCTTCCGCCGTAATGATTTTTCGGGATACATCATTGGAATAGGCAATACTCGCATATAATGTGGTCGTTTTCCCAGAACCGGTAGGACCAGTAATCAGTACTACCCCGGTAGGTAAATCTAAGACATCATAACGGTATCGCTCCAACATGCTACGGTTCATACCTAATTCGTCCAGAGCCACCAAAGCCAAATCTTTGTTCAAAACACGCATTACTGCCGATTCGCCATAAACCGTAACATAGATGGATAACCGCAAATCAATATCTTTCCCTTTGTAAGGGAAAAGGATACGCCCACCCTGGTGTCGTTGATGTTCGGTAATATTGCAACCCGCCATAATTTTAATACGGGATATAAGTCGCGGTAGCATGGTTAGAGGAAGGTCTGTGTGATAAACTAATACGCCATCAATCCGATAGCGTATCCGTATTTTATCTGCCATAGGTTCAATATGAATATCACTGGCACGGCGTTCGATAGCCGTTATGATAAGATGGTCTACCAACTGAATAATATTATCTTCCCCTACACGGGCTTCTCCGGGAGCCTGCATTATTTGATGTCGGTATTCTTCAAACGCTTTTATGGCTTCTTGAATAGCCTCCTGTGGACCTAATGCAATATTAAACTGTCCCGGGAAAACATCCTGTATAGCCTGCCGTGTCTGTTCCTTGTTCATATCGCTTACTACAACTGTGATGCTACCATCTTCTTCCTTCGAGAAGGGAATAAAATTGTACTTACGCAGATATGCTGGAGATACCCCCTGTAATAGGCGAAGGTCAATCATAGGAAACTCAGGTTCAATAAAAGGCACGCCCATCTGATGGGCTAAATTTCGAAGGAGTGTGCGTTCGTTAATAGCTCCCAATTCGATAAGAGCCTCCCCAAGACGAATACCGCGTTCCTTTTGAAGTGCTAGAGCCGAATTTAATACCTCGGGCGTAATAATCCCTTGTTCTATTAACAAATCTCCTAAACGAAGATTGCCACCATGTTTTGTGATTGCCTGATTAATCGCCTGACGAGTAGCATAACCTAACTCAATTAAAACATCGCTGAGGTGTTTTGGCTGTTCCAGCAAACTTTGGATACGCAAAGCCCGTCTTAATTGTTCCTCTGTGATAACGCCTTCGGCTACTAAAGCCTGCCCCATCGGCGAACTTAAAGCACCCTCAACATTTTGACTCATATTTTACCCTCAAAGCAGTTTTATAGATTTTATATATACTTTGAACAATGTATTTAACTTTTTTCAATCTGTTAACTTACAGACATCATTAATATATTTTTAAAAACTTACAGGGCAGTATTGCGACGAATGTTGAGAAGTTCTTTCATAACATTTGCAAGATTACCTTGGTATTCCTTTGTGCCAAAGGCATCATGTAGTTGACGGTATAGTTTAAATAATTGGTTATATATCTGCTGGTTTTTCGGATTGGGTATATATTTTGTAGATTGAACACCCGTCATGGCATTAACGGCAGAAGCAAAATCATCATGTCCTCCATTCGCAGAACCTGCAACAACAGACCCACAGATAGCAGAACCAAGAGCACAAGTTTGCTGACTACGGGAAATTTCCATAGTTTTTCCCATTACATCTGCAAGGATTTGCATTACCAGCGGATTTTTCATAGCAATACCACCGCAATTGATAACGCGTTCCGCTTTTACACCGTACTCTTCAAAACGTTCCATGATAACGCGTGCCCCGAAAGCAGTGGCTTCAATCCATGTGCGATATATCTCCGCAGGCTTGGAAAGAAGTGTTAAACCGATAATAGCACCTGTTAATTGTGGGTCTACAAGAATAGTTCGGTTGCCATTATGCCAATCCAATGCCAATAAACCGCTTTCACCGGGCTGTAGTTTTCCTGCTTCCTCTGTAAGTCTTTCATGAGACCCTTCTATAGTCCCACCGGGCTGAATGTATTGAACAAACCAGTTGTAAATATCGCCGAAGGCAGATTGTCCCGCTTCCAATCCGAACATTCCGGGCAAAATGGATTCAGGAACAATTCCACAAAGGCCGGGAATATCCGGTAGAGGTTCATCCATAGGTGCAACCATCATATCGCAGGTAGATGTGCCTATAATTTTTGTAAGCACGCCGGGCGCTATTCCACAACCCACAGCACCCAGATGAGCATCAAAAGCACCCACGGCCACAGGGATACCTACTCGTAAAGATAATTTCTCTGCCCATTCAGGTGTTAATTCCCCTGCTTTATCTTTGACACAAAATAAAATATCCGGTAAGGTCTGACGAATTCGTGCTAATTCAGGGTCAAGAGAACCTAAAAAGGTTTCATCGGGATAGCCATGCCAGGAAGGGTTTGCCATGGCTTTATGTCCAGCAGCACAAATACACCGTTTTATTTTATCGGGGTGCGTAGTGCCGGTTAAAACGGCGGGTATCCAATCAGCACATTCAACCCATGTATAAGCCGATGTAAAAACTTTGGGTGCTATACGCCGACAGTGAAGTAATTTTGACCAGAACCACTCCGAGGAGTAAGTCCCACCACATTTAGCAAGGAAATGGGGTCTTTGTTGTTTCGCCTGTTGTGTAATTTCATCCGCTTCCGCATACGAGGTATGGTCTTTCCAGAGCCATGCCATCGCATTGGGGTCACTGGAAAATTCTTCATGGAACGCAAGCGGAGTGCCCTCGCGGTCAACGGGTAACGGTGTACTGCCGGTAGTATCAACACCTATACCGATTATATTTTCTGCCTTAAAATCAGGTCGGTTTGCTTTTGCGTCTTCTATAGCATCCTTGACCACCTGTTCCAGCCCTCGAATGTAATCTTCCGGATGTTGGCGTGCAAGATGAGGGTCTTTCGATGATAAGATAATTCCTTGCTCTCCGTGGGCATAATTTACAACCGCAGTTCCTATTTCTTCGCCCGTGTGAACATTGACAATCAAAGCACGGACAGAATTCGTTCCGTAATCCAGACCAAGGGCATAGATATCCTTCATAATCCTGTCGCTCCTATTATTCAGGTCATTTATTCGTTGTTTCTACTTATCTTACCTCTTTCAACCCACGAATTTAAACCTGAAATGTTGCCATCAGTATGAAGTTTCATCCAGTTTGACAGGTCCGCGGAATACCCAATAGACATAACCCGTATAAACAAGGACTATAGGTAAAACAGCAAGGACAATTCCTAACATAATCGTCAGCGTTTTTGGGCTGGATGCGGAATTGTAAATATCCAGGCTAAATGCGGGATTTATTGTAGAACGAACAAGATAAGGGAACATATTAGAAGCGAATATCAGGATAATAGAAGCAATAAAACCTGTATTGCTCAAAAAGGCAATTCCCCCTTTCTCTTTCCATGATAACCAGAGGGTTAATCCTAACATGGCAACGGCAACTAAGCCCAAAATAGAGGTAATTAGTCGGGGTTTTGCCCATGCAACTGTGGAAAAACTAACTACGGTTAATACCGCAAAAAGGATAAGGACAATAAAACTCAATACTTTTGATGTTTTTCTCATCTGATAATTTAAGTCCTTTTCCGTTTTCATCTGGAGATATAAAGAACCGTGTAAGGCAAAAAGAAATATGGCAAATAAACCTGTGATTACGCTCAAAGGATTAAGAAAAGAGAAGAAGTTGCCTTGAAAAATTCCCTTTTCATTGATAGCAATTCCGATTAGAGCATTTCCACTTGCCACTCCTAACAACAGCGTCGCCACAAGACTGGATATAGAAAATAAAACATCCCAGATATTTTGCCACCCGGGCGACTCTACTTTACTACGAAACTCCATAGATGCAGCGCGGAATATTAAAGTAGTAAGCAACATCATAAAAGGTGTGTAAAACGCAGAAAAAACGGTAGCGTATGCGGTCGGAAACGCTGCAAATAAAGCACCTCCGAAGGTAATCAGCCAGACTTCATTTCCATCCCAGACCGGACCGATAGCATTCATCAGAATACGCCGATGCTCATTTTTTTGTGTAAACAAATGTAAAATTCCGACGCCTAAATCAAAACCTTCCAGAATGGCATAAACCATAAGCAAGACCGTCATTAATACAAACCAGATTACATTAATTAACATAAAAAACTCCTCTGTTTATAAAAGTTTAATGGTTTATGATTTCAGGACCTTTCTTTATTTTCTTAACAAGGATAAATATATATAGGATAAATAAAAGTGAGTAAATTGTGGTAAACATTAGGGTAGAACCCAAAACCTGACTGGCAGATACACCCGAGGATACACCGTCTTGGGTTCGCAATAAATCTTGAACAATCCAGGGTTGCCTTCCTACTTCAGCGGCAATCCAGCCTGCCATATTGGAAACATAAGGTAAAGGAAGGGAGAAAACAAATACCCATAACAGCCAGCGATAGTCGAATAACTTGCCTTTCCACCAGAGGAATAAAGATAAGGTGGTTAATGCGATAAAGAACATTCCTAAACCTGCCATTAAATGGAAGGTAAAAAAGGGTAATTTTACCGGAGGCTGGTCTTCTGGCGGGAATTGGTCTAAGGCTTTCACAGGCTTATTAAAATCGAAATAGACTAAAAAACTCAAGAAACCGGGAATAGTTACTCCATAATCAACCTTTTTTTCCTGCTCGTTGGGTATTCCGAAAAGATAATAGGGAGTGCCCCCTTCTGTTGTTTTGAAATGCCCTTCAAAGGCGGCTAATTTGGCGGGTTGATGGCGTGCAACAACTATCGCCTGATGATGTCCTGCAAACAATGTGAAATAAGCACCAATAACACCAAACACCAGAGCAATTTTGAAGGAACGGCGTGCAAATTCTTCATACTTGCCTTTTAAGATGTAAAGTGCAGAGATACTCATAACGAAAAAGGAAGCAGTTAACATAGCACTGAAAATAACATGGGAATATCTACCCACGGTGGAAGGATTAAAAAACATTTGCCAGAAACTAATAATCTCTGCACGAGGACCTAAAGGCGTTTCAACAATATGAAAACCTGCGGGTGTGTGTTGCCATGAATTGGCTACTAAAATCCATAATGCGGATAATGTTGCCCCTAAGGCTACCATAAGTGTTGAAAAAAAGTGAGCTTTTTTAGATACACGATTCCATCCAAAAACAAGCACCCCTAAAAATGCCGATTCGAGGAAGAAAGAAATTAACGCCTCTGCAGCTAATGGCGAACCAAAAACATCCCCTACAAAACGAGAATATTCAGACCAGTTCGTCCCAAATTCAAATTCCATAACGATACCTGTGGTAACACCCATGGCAAAAGTTACTGCAAAAATATTGGTCCAGAACCGTGCCATTTTATCATAAATTTCCTCCCCTGTTTTGAGCCTCTGATAGGACATATAAACCATAATCCACCCTAAACCTATTGTAAAAGGGGGGTAGAGATAATGGAAAATAGCAGTTAAAGCGAATTGAATTCGTGCCAACATGAGTGCATCAGTAAGCATAGATGAATACTCCTGTTTAAGTTGTATTGCCTTTTGTATAAGTATATTTTATCAATTTGTGGCTATCAATTATCCAACCCTCACGGATGGAATTTTCTTATGCAACAGTTATATGATGGGAAAAACAAGAATACTTCTCTTTCCCAAATACAGAAACAAAAGGGTATTTTATTTTATTCCTTAAAAATTTAATAGGTTAGTCAAGTTAGACGGTTCAGATATATCAAATAATTTCGGTAAAACTTTTCTTGTTATTTTTTGCTCTTGTTGTCAACTGTGTTAATATTAACAAAACAGTCCGTTCAAGAGTTCGGACTATAAAAAGGAGATTTGAATTATGACGACAGGAATTCTAATTGCTGTTCTGGTATTTCTTGTATTGTTGGTGTTGTTTTTTATCAGCACCTACAATCGGCTGGTTCGATTGTTAAATGAGGTAAAAAATGCATGGTCGCAGATTGATGTGCAATTAAAACGGAGGCATGACCTTATTCCCAATCTGGTAGAAACCGTCAAGGGTTACATGCAACATGAACGGGCAACACTGGAAAACATTACTCAGGCGCGAAATCTGGCCATGAAGCCAGGTTCGGTTAGTGAACGGGCTCAAGCAGAACAACAATTAACCCAGGCATTGCATAATTTCTTCGTTGTAGTAGAAAATTATCCCGACCTGAAAGCGAACCAAAATTTTCTTGCGTTGCAGGAAGAACTAACTTCTACGGAAAATCGTATCTCTTTTGCTCGTCAGGCATATAATGATACAGTAATGAATTTTAATAATGCGATACAGATGTTCCCAACGAATATTGTGGGTGCCATGTTCGGATTTAAAGAACAAAGTTTCTTCGAACTGGAGAATGTTGCAGAGCGAGCCGTACCCAAAGTATCGTTTCAATAAAACCGCTCAGGAATATGAAATTTAACGATGTTTGAACTCATCCGTCGAAACAAACGCCGTTCTATTTTACTGGCCATTATTATGCTGATTTTTATGCTATTCATAGGTTATATTATCGGCTCGTTTCTTGCCTTTACATACTATTATGTTTCGGAACCCTATGCCTTCGCTAAAGACAAAATAATTACTTATCCATCTCAGCCCTATAATCCAAACTTTCCTCCGAATTATTCGCCTTCTCATTCATACGAGGAACCTCCCCTTACTTATGAGCAGGTTATGTCTTTTATCTGGTTTTACTGGGGACCTCTTGGGGCTATGGTTGCTTTTGTAATATGGTTTATACAGATGTTGTTTGCTTACTATTCCGGTGGGCAAATACTTCTATCCGTCAGCAATGCTATTAAAATTGAAAAGGCAGACCACCCCCAGTTGTATAACATCGTTGAGGAGATGAGAATTGCATCACGACTTCCTGCTATGCCCGAAATTTATGTTATAGATGACCCATCTATGAACGCCTTTGCAACAGGTCGGTCCCCAGAACATTCAGCCGTTGCGGTAACCCGTGGATTGCTAAACACAATGAACCGCGACCAGATACAGGGGGTTATTGCTCATGAAATCAGTCATATTACACACCGCGATACATTGTATATGACCATGTTGGCGGTATCCCTCGGCACTATTATTTTGCTGGTTGTAGGACTACGCGAAATTATTGGTGCAGGCATTCGTGGGTCTGCAAGGTATAGCAGACGCAATCGCAACGATGCAGCAGGGCTTATCTTCTTCCTCCTATTTGTTTATATATTTGCTTTGTTATTATCTTTAATAGCGCCCTTTCTTGCTCAGATTATTTATTTCGCCTGTTCTCGTCAGAGAGAGTATTTAGCCGATGCAGGAGCGGTTGTGTTTACTCGCAATCCGGAGGGATTGGCATCAGCCCTCGAAACAATTGCTAATCGTTACCAAAAGCAACCGGCTACAAATGTAAACCAGATAATTGCTCCCCTTTATATTGTAAATCCCTTAGAAACGCGTAATCTTAATGCTTCATCCATTTTTAGCACACATCCACCACTACAAAGGCGAATACAGATTTTACGAAATATTGCCCGAACCCCTTCCCTGACTTATGAGCAAGCATGGAAAGAGGTCGAAGGGAAAAAATGGGAAAAGGGAGACTTTACTTCTCTCGCTCCTTCTGCTACTCCTTCTACTACTCCTTCTACATCCTCTTTAACACAGACATCCATGACACCCCTTCAAAATGCCCGCCTCAGCGGTAACGCTATAATGAAAGCACAAAAATATACTTTTCTTAAATGTTCCTGTGGAGTAACTTTAAAAATACCACCCGGGTATAATGGTAAAGTAATCTGCCCTCGTTGTAGAACCGTTCACACAATTTAGGATAGAACAGGCAAGACAGGTTCAACAGGAGAAAAAGGATTTAATCCTAATGACAATGGATAATAAAGAACATAAAAAGAACCTGCGTAGAGAAAAATTCGAGAAAAAAACTATCAAAAGCATGATAGAAATCTATTGCAAATACCATCATGAAAACCCCGTATGTGAAGAATGTAATGAACTTTTAGAATATGCCTATAAGCGGATTGAAAAATGTCCACTTATGCCGGATAAACCTACCTGTAAAAATTGCCACATCCATTGCTATGACAAGAAACACAAAGAGCGAATAAAAACCGTAATGAGATTTTCCGGCCCTAAAATGTTTTTATACCACCCTATTCTATCTTTGATTTATCTTAAAAATAAGTTTTCAGAGAAGAAATATGAGACAAAGGGTGCTTAAATATGGAACGGATAGATAACAAGTCTTTGATTGCAAAATGTGTTAAGAGTGTCCCTCTTTTCTGAGGAAATACCCCTTTTTCTGTCTTGCTCCGTAGATGTTTATTTTATCACCATTAGATTGAATGGTTATCCCACCATAATAATCCGTTCGCCAGAGGGGTATTTGATATTGATGTAGCAGGTCTTTAACCTCATTTCTCACGCCCCAGTTGTGTTGGAATTCGTTTACAGAGACAACGGCTATTTCAGGCTGCGATTTCTCTAATAATTCTTGATTTAATGAATTCTTTAATCCATGATGAGGAATTTTTATTATTGTTGCATAACAATCCGTAGAAGAAAGTTCTTTCTCTGTCAGTTTTGCAGGAAAATCACCCGTGAGTAATACAGAGAAATGATTATTAACAAATTTCAAAACAAGGGAATTTTCGTTGGTTTCATAATAATAAGGTCTACCTGCATAAAGAATATTTAGAAAATTTTTTGTCAGCTTTATTTGCAATCCATCTTTAGCCTTAATGAGATTAATGTTTTTGAAGATTGCTTTTTTAATCATCTCGTTTCCAAGTTCTGTGTCTGTAAATCCCTCTCCATAAATAAAATGTCGAACTTGCAGTTTATCCATAGCGTTGAATATGCCCCCTATATGGTCTTCATCCGCATGGGTAGCAACAACATAATCCAATCTCCGTATTCCTTTGGCAAACAGGAAAGGGACTACAATCCGTTCCCCCATCCTTTTAGTCCCACCATCTACAAGGATATTCTCTTTCTCCGCAGTTGTGATGAGGATAGCATCTCCATGCCCTACATCGAGGATATACACAGTAGTTTCTCTATAGAAAGGAACACCCGTCCAGAAAAAAATCAATATCATACAGCCAGCAATGAACATAAAAAAGGCTTTTCGTTTTTGTGTAATAAGCCAGTGATAAAGAAATATGCAAACAACAAAGTAGAGGAAAATAGCCAAAGGAGAAGGATGGGAAATTGGAAATATAGTATAGGAAAAAGAGCCACCCCACTTGCATAGTGATTGAATAAGGATTAAAAATACCCCGCTTATATAGAAGAATAAAGCAGGTATCAATGGGACAAAGATAAGAGCCAATCCACAAATACTGGTCATTAGATAAAGAGTAATCAACGGAATGACGAGAAGATTATATATAGGACTTAAAATATTTATTTGAAGGTTTGTGATAACAAGTAAAGGCAGTAATAATACCTGTGCAGATATAGTCACAGATAAATAGGTGCGGATGGTCCATGGAAAAATTCGTAATAGTTTCAAAAGAGGTTCATTGAATAATAGGATAGAAGCAACTGCTAATATAGACATTTGTGTTCCCATATCCCAGATGAGGTCTGTGTTAAAAATAAAAAGCAGTGTTACTGTTATGCATAAAGCAGTGAGAATATCTTCATTTTTTCTGTTCCATAAATATAATTCATAAACTATTAACATAAGAACAGCCCTCAACGAAGAGCCATGAGCACCACTTATCAGAGCATATAGAATACACAACAACAAAGCAGGCACATCTGCCCATCGTCTCTGTGTCTTAAAAATTGTCCTCATTAGAGCCCGTGTAAACCAGAACACCAAACCAACATGCAGTCCTGAAATAGCAAGGATGTGTATAGTTCCTGTAAGCACAAAGTTTTGCTTTTCTTTGTAATCCAAGCCACTTCGGTCTCCCAACCATATAGCCCTTGTCATATCCTTAATAGAAGTAGGTGTATACTGTATTATCCGTTCGTAAAAATATTGTTGCAATCGGGATAGGTGAAAAAAGGGAGAGAGCGTATAAGTATGGATTCTTTTTATCTGCGGTGCATAAGTAAAAATCTTTGTATAAATTCTATGGGAACGGAGATAGGTTTCATAATCACTTAACGATTCGTTCACGGCACTTAAATAGAGTGATGTTTTTCCGAATAGATGAACACGAGTATGTGTAAAGATGGGATATTGGGCATCTTTGCATGAAACAAGGGCTTTCCCTACAATATCTTCCCATCTGCTTCCATTTTTTACTTTCAAGATATGAATCACAAATTGAATTTGTCGGTCGGTAGGGTCAAAGAGTGTGTTTTCAGTTACATACCCTTCTACCTCAACATACGCATTCGGTGGTTGCTGCCTCAACCATAAGAAAAAATCATCTCCTTCTTCGGGATAAGGATGTAATAAATAAGATAGAGCACCAATAATAAGAGAAAACAAAAAAATCCCAATGCCTTCTACATATCGGATTTTTTTCTGGTAACTTACTATAAGAAAAAGAATAAGGATAAGACTAATGATAGGCAACAAAGCCCATGTTATCCATTGTGTCTTGGATAAGACAGCCCCACATACAAACCCTGCACATATAATTACCCAATGACGATGGAAAAACATCTCAATAAAATTTTATAAATGTCCAATAAAGACTTTTTATAGATTATTGGCCGTCAGCGATTTGTTTCTCTGCATTTGCAATAACTTCTTCTATTTTTACAGGTTTTCCTCCTTGTCGTTTGCTTTCATCTGCGGCTTCCAGAAAAGCAAAGATTTCTATAGTCTCTTCCGATGAAATAGGTGAAACCCCGGATTTAAAGAATTTAATTACTTCCTGAGCCAACTCCGCATAATCGCCTCCGTCTTCTTGATAGGCAGTTCCCTTCTCACCAAAAGCAATAACCTGATGAGGTAAAGGTCCTTTCCTCAATCCAACAAGGACACCCACACGCCCATCTTTCCAGACCCCTGTAACAACATCCGTATCGGGCGTGCTAACTCGGGATACGGTCTCACAACCTTTTCCCATAACGGTATATAATGCTTCGGTAGGATGAATACCATACCAGAACAAATCGGGGTGATGCGGTTCTAAGTGGCAAGGTCCATAAGAAATAACCGTATGAATAGAACCTATATCCTGCTGGCACAACTTTGTCAAACTGGAATAATACCGATAGGAAGAACTGGAAAACCAAGGGACATCATGTTCTTTCGCTAATCGTGCAATCTTTATTGCATCTACCAGAGAACCCGCTAATGGTTTATCAATAAATACCCGTTTTTTGGCTTGAAACACAGGTTTTACTTGTTCCAAATGCACCCTACCATCAACACTTGTTAACATAACAGCATCTACACGAGAGCAGAGTTCTTCAATAGAATTTACAATCTCTACGCCATATTCATTTTTTAATCGTTCGGTAAAACCATCAATGCGTGTATAACTCGCTTCCAAATCCGGACTACCCCCACGATACGCCAATGTTACTTTAGCACCGGGTATATGTTTAGGGTTATTAGGGTCATTAAATAATTGGGTAAAGGCAATTACATGAGAAGTATCCAGACCTATCAGACCTATTTTCAGTTCTGGCTCTGCCTCTTGATGTGCTTTCTCGGCTGCGTTTCCTGTGTCCGTATTTTGAGCCATGGCGATGCAGGTTAAAATTAGCATAAAGAAGATGTGTAATAATACATTTTTCATATTCCCATTCCTTATGTTTAAACTTTTCCAGATACAAAAAATTTTTGATAAGTGTAATTTTAACTTTTTGCAATTATCAAATTGTCATAATCTATTATAGTAAATGCCTATGTTATAATTGCAATAGATAAGCAAAATGGGAAATATACACAGTATTTATAAATGCTTAATAGGGACATATAAAATTCTATTACGAAGCGGGAACGGTTCAACTACGGTAAGGGAAAAGGATTTTTTTTAGAGAATTAACCACAGAGGACACAAAGGAAATTTTACACAAAGAACACGGAGGAGGATTTATTTATGGTAAGGGCATGGACAGAAAAAAAAGCACAGACAGTAATGTCTGTGCTACATTAATACCTATAATGTCCCATTCGTCCCATCTGTCCCATTGATCCCATGGGTCCCATCAATTGAGTATTCCTTGCAAATACCGAAAAAATACTTTATCCTCCGAGAAGTTCTCTGCATACTTCATTCAATAATTTACCATCAACGCGTTCTCCTAATTCTTTTTTCATAGCACCTGTCAACTTCCCTGCATGATTTATCTCAGGATGTTCCGAAAGATATTGCTTTACCCGTTGTATTACCTCATCTTTACTCATCTGTTGGGGAAGGAACTCCTCAATAACGGCTATTTCTTTCTCCAATTTGGCTACTTCATCCATTTTCCCTAATTGCTTATACACTTCGATACTATCCTTGCGTTTACGGACCTCGCTACGCAAAGCAGAAATCCCTTCGTCATCGGACATTTCTTCATCTCTTGCTGTAGATTTTTCTTTTAGCAACAGCGCCGCTTTGACCATTCGTAATGTTTCTAAGCGAACTGTGTCTCTGTCTTTCATCGCTTGCTTCATTGCTTCCTGAACCGCATTCATAATACCCATATCTTGAACTCCTATCTATTTATTATTTGTTAAACATAATCTTTCTCTACTCTTGCGATTATACTCAATTTTGTAAACATTATCAAAAGATATTGAATGCCTTTCTCACGATTCCACCCGAATGTTTAATATTTGCTTGTTTGAAATAAATACGATATACTATCATTTATTGTGTCCGAGTAAAACTATAAAGCAAGTATTGCATTTTCAATATTAAATTTAAGGAACCCAAGAATGGATACTTTTTTGACTAAAAAACGGTTTTTTGTCTTTTCTCTGCTGTTAATACTTCTTGCGTTAATGCCTTGTTTGTATGCTCAGGAAGATTCTGTAACCCCTGTGCCTCGTCCAGACAAATGGTGGCAAGAACGATTTCAAAGCAATCAAGAACGAATTCAACAAGGAAATGTAGATGTCCTGTTTATAGGCGATTCCATCACACATGGTTGGGACAATGTGGATAAAAATACCTGGGATGAATATTATGCAGATAGAAATGTGGTAAATCTGGGCTTTTCCGGCGACCAGACCCAACATGTTTTATGGCGATTGGAAAACTTAAAATGGGGCAATGTTCAGCCAAAACTTTCTATGATTATGATTGGAACAAACAACTGCCACCATCATACAGGGGAACAAATTGCCTTAGGAATTGAAAAAATTATTGATAAATTACATACCCTCTTCCCCGATATGAAAATTCTTCTCCTCGCCATTTTCCCACGGGCAGATGTCTCTCAGGATAAATTGAACATCATCGCTGAAGCAAATAAACGAATTGCCGAGATACCGAAAACCAAACCCTTCGTTCATTTTTACGATATAGGTGCTGAATTTCTGGATGAAAATGGAACCCTTCCTAAAACTATCATGCCCGACCTGCTTCATCCAAACGCAAAAGGATATGAAATCTGGGCAAGTGCCGTGGAACCTAAAATTGCAGAATTATTAGGTGAATATACCCCGGAAAATCCACCTGTTGGCTTTGTTCCTTTATTCAATGGTGTAGATTTAACAGGCTGGAAAGGATTGGTGGCAGACCCGATAAAACGGGCAAAAATGTCGCCAGAAGAATTAGCCGCTGCCCAACAAAAAGCAGATGAGGAAATGCGTGCTCATTGGAAAGTGGTTGACGGTGTATTATGCTATGATGGTCAGGGGAATAGTCTTTGCACAGGTAGAGATTATGAAGATTATGAACTTCTGGTAGACTGGAAAATTGAAGCAAACGGGGACAGTGGTATCTATCTCCGCGGAACGCCTCAGGTGCAAATCTGGGATAACAAAGACGGTATTGGTTCGGGTGGACTTTATAATAATGAAAAAAATCCAAGCAAACCACTCGTTTTTGCAGACAAACCCGTTGGTGAATGGAACCGCTTCTTTATTCGTATCATCGGCGACCGCGTAACGGTATATCTGAATGATAAATTGGTAGTGAACAAAACCGTTCTGGAAAATTATTGGGACCGTTCTCAGCCTCTATTTCCCAGTGGCTCTATTGAATTACAACATCATCATTCCCCGTTATGGTTTCGCAATATTTATATACGCGAAATTCCAAGAGGTGATGGCTGGAAAAAACTTTTTAATGGTAAAGACCTGACGGGTTGGCAAGCCTTCGGTGGCAACATAGATTGCTGGAAAGCCGAAAAAGGAATGCTTGTAACCGAAGGCGGAGAAGGCTGTGGCTGGCTCGCCACGGCGGAAGAATATGGCGACTTTGAATTAGAATTGGAATTCCGTTTACCTCCCGGTGGAAACAGTGGCGTATTTATCCGTGCCCCGAAAGAAGGAAATCCTGCCTTTGAAGGTAGCGAAATTCAAATTTTAGATGATTATTCTGACCAATACAAGGACTTAAAACCGTGGCAATTTTGTGGTAGCGTGTATGCAACGGTAGCCCCATCTCGCAGAGTAACACGCCCTGCTGGAGAATGGCAGAAATACCATATCTCCTGTGTCGGTTCAAAAGTAAAGGTATCTTTGAACGGTATACAGATTATTGATGCAGATTTGAATGAACATCTCGACAAGATAAAAGACCATCCCGGCTTAAAACGCACCAGCGGTTTTATTGGTCTTCAAAATCATGGAACACGATTGGAATTCCGCAACTTACGCATTCGTCCGTTGTAATACCAAATTCACATATAAGGAGTATGGAGTATGAAATTATTTCAGCCTCATTCGGAGGTGTTTGTCCCAGATGACACACCCCTGGAAACTGCACTCTCTCGAACCACACATCTGGCAGTGGGCGCCCATCAGGACGATATTGAAATAATGGCATACGATGGAATTTTAACATGCTTCCAGAACCCTCTATTATGGTTTTCTGCTGTAACGGTAACAAACGGCAGTGGTTCCCCCCGAACCGACTTGTATGCGAATTATACCGATGAAGAAATGATGGCTGTTCGACGCAAAGAACAGAAAAAATCAGCAATTATCGGTGAGTATTCTGTTCAGTTCCTTTTAGACTATCCCAGTAGTGCTATCAAAGATAAAAACAATCGTTCACCTATCGAGGACTTAAAACAGATACTATCTGCAACCCAGCCAAAAATCATCTATACCCATAATTTAGCAGACAAACACGATACCCATGTAGGCGTTGCCCTTCGACTTATACAGGCATTACGCGAGTTAAAAGGACAGTATCAGCCCGAAAAACTCTACGGCTGCGAAGTATGGCGAGATTTGGACTGGCTACCAGATGAAGACAAAGTGCCGTTTGATGTTTCCCCTCACGAAAACCTGCAAGCGTCCCTTTTAGGCGTATTCGACTCCCAAATTGCAGGAGGAAAAAGATACGACCTCGCTACTATGGGCAGACGAAAAGCACACGCTACCTACTTCGCTTCCCACGGTGTAGATACCGCAACCTCTCTTATATTTGGAATGGACCTAACACCCTTGATTGAGGATACCTCCCTCAATCCCTTTAATTATGTCCAGCAATACATCCTCAAATTCGCCTCCGAAATAGAACAACGAATTAATAAATTTCTGTAAATACGAGCATTTTGAAAAAATATTTACATATAAAACCGCATCAACCTGATATTGAATAGATAAGTTATAATAAATGAGTGGTTTTAAAAACAACCACATACGATTTAATAAGAAATACATCACTTGATTTATAATTTAAATAGTGATAGTAATTAATTAGAGTTAATTAGAGATGAAGTCTATAAAAGTAAAAAATTATAACGAAAATGTTTTAGAACAACTCAAAATAAGTATGCCCCAAGAGTGGAAAAAGGCAAGCGATAAATTTGCTGGTATTGAAAAATGGATAGAAAAAAAGAATTTCCCGACATACAAGCAGTTAAAAGAACTTGCTCACATTTTTCATATCCCTTTCGGATATTTCTTCTTAGAAGGACTTCCAGAAAGAAAATATCCCATTCCTCATTACAGAACGACAACAGAAGATAATATTAATTTT
Source organism: Candidatus Hydrogenedens sp. (assembly GCA_035378955.1). Classification (NCBI taxonomy): domain Bacteria; kingdom Pseudomonadati; phylum Candidatus Hydrogenedentota; class Candidatus Hydrogenedentia; order Candidatus Hydrogenedentales; family Candidatus Hydrogenedentaceae; genus Candidatus Hydrogenedens; species Candidatus Hydrogenedens sp. The sequence continues at coordinate 40,876 of DAOSUS010000017.1, forward strand.
CAACCTTCTCCAGAACTATTAGAAACTGTAGAATATATTCAATTACTTCAAGACTGGGCAAAAGAAATATTAATAGACTGGGGGCATGAACCCCTACCCTTTGTTGAAAAATATAATATAAAAAGCAATATAAGCGATATTGTAATAGAGTTAAAGCATGTCTTAGAAATGCAGGACAATTGGGCAAAATCTATTGATACATGGGAGAACGCCTTCAACTTTCTTATACAAAAAGCTGAAGAAGCAGGCATTTTTGTTGCAGTAAATGGTGTTGTAGGAAATGATACTCATAGAAATCTTGATGTAAATGAATTTAGAGGTTTTGTCCTTTGTGACAAAATTGCTCCTTTCATTTTTATAAACAATCAGGATGCTATCTCTGCCAAAATATTTACTCTTATTCATGAAATTGTCCATTTATTCATTGGAGAGAGTGCTTCGTTTGACCTGAGAAATCTACAGTCTGCAGATAATGAAATAGAGCGGTTTTGTGATAAATGTTCTGCAGAGTTTTTAGTTCCTACATCTGAAATAGAACGGGTAAAACAAATAGATATAGATATTGAAAATTTAGCTCACCAATTCAAAGTCAGTCAAATTGTTATTGCCCGAAGATTATTAGATACAAATAAAATTAGTAAAGAGCAATTTTTAAATTTTTATAATGAGCATATTAAAAAAGAACGAAGAAAAATGGCCTGCAATCAAGGAGGAAATTTTTATAATACAGCGATAAGAAGGTATGGTAGAAAATTTATAGAAATTATAAGTATAGGGATAGAATCTGGGATTATCCATTATAGAGATGCATACCCATTAACAAGACTAAAACCTGCTACTTTTGAAAAAATAAAACAAGAGGTACTGAGTACTTAAAATATGTTTTAGATGCCAATGTATTTATCACTGCTTCAAGATTGTATTATTCCTTTGACTTCGGTTCAAAGTTTTGGGATTTTTTATTAGACAATGCAGAAAATAACAAAATCGTTAGCATAGATAAAGTGTATGAAGAAATAAAACAAGGAAATGATGATTTAAAAAATTGGGCTGATGAAAAATTAAAAAATATTTTGTAAATACTCAAAATGAAAATGTGCTAAATACTTATGCAGAAATTGTAGGATGGGTTTCTACACAGAAAAGCAATGTTAAAGAGAAATATAAATATAATGAACCTGCAATAAATGAGTTTATGAAAGAAAATAATACAGACACATGGTTAATTGCTTTTGCTAAAACTTACAACTACATTATTGTTACAAATGAAAGTTTAAATCCTTATATTAAAAAGAAAATACCAATACCTAACGTTTGTAAGCATTTTAATATTCAATATGTTAATATTTTTGAAATGCTTAGAAAACTGAACTTCAAAATTTAGAGCAGTAAAATATATCTAAGTTCATACTCGAGAATTATATAATACTTCTTCTTCCATAAAAACATTCCTACTGCTTACGGGATGTTTAATTTCTTAATATCGGTGATAGTTGCGCCTGCATATTTTTTGATAATCTCTTCTAATTTTTCTGTTGGGATTATGTTTATTTTATAAGGGGGATTAAAGGCGGTTCCTTTTCCTTCTGTGTTCCCTGTTACGGATACAAATTTATTGTTTGAGGCACTCACCGCAGTAAATGTTTTTTGGGATAAATTTATGGGCTCTTTGACATTTATAAACAAATTATATTCAATTCTCAAGTCTGCTTCCATACCTGCCAGAATACAGTAATCATTCCCTGCACTTGTATAAAGGTTGTTTACAACATGCACCTGTCCAAAACGAACCCGGGGCATACGCGATTCTACTCCCTCTGCCCACCAGTTATATACCATAGTAACTTTCAATTTCCCTTTGTCGGATACTTTCTCATCCGAATTACCGATAAGTGTTGACAATTTATGATTTGTCGAAGCAGAAGTATAATGGAATTTACACCATGAGACGGTGGTGTAGTTGGAGCCATTAACAATATCAACATTCCCGTCCTGCCCATCGTATATGTCCAGGTGGTCTAACCATACATTGGTTGAATTATCAATGGTAATGCAGTCCGGACCGTTCACATCAATAGCACCCGGGCCTTCAATGGTTAAATTTCGAATAATAATATTTTTTGCGTCTCTAATATAAAGGCTCCCTTTCAAAAGTGCCTTATCCAATCCAATAATAGTCTTGTTCGATTTTATTTGTATCTTTGTAGAAAGACCTACACCTATGGTTCCACTTAAAAGTATTGTTTTGGGTTCTTCCGAAGAAGCCAAGCTCTGAAATTCTTCTACTGTTCCAACTGTAACAGGTTGGGCTTTTCCTCCACCGGTTACACCTCCATTTTCTGAAGCCCATCCCGGTGCCGTAAGTAGGTAAATCAAATTATCATACGACAGGCATTGCAAATGACATACAATTCCGAAGAAAAATAAGAGCACGAGAGTTTTTATATTCATCTTTATACCTCACTCAAAGTAAGCAATACTTGAAAAGGAGACAATACCGCCGATAGGGTCCGGGGCTTGTCCATAATGTAAAAATTCGGCACGCCGAGCCTTCCCTTGTATAATTTTCAGTATAGAATACATGGAATATAAACCACATACCCGACGACTGTTTTTATCCTTCATGACGGAACGAAAAAATGAGTCCGGCTCTATCGTTAAAGCCATTTTTATATCTTCATCATCGCGTTTCTTTACCTGATTTCGGACATCTTCGGTAATATCAAACAAATCCCCAAATCGTTTCCCAATATGTGCCCAGTCGGAAGCAGACAAAACCAATACCCGTTCACCACTTTCTTCTATATATCGGACACAGGCTTGTAGAAATTGTTGCACTTCCGGAACATCCCCCGGTAACATTTCTCCATCCTCTGGAATAGAAGCACATAATACCGGCACTATCTGAATATCTGTGCCAAATAGATAATTCAACATCAATACCTGAAACTCAATGGAATGTTCCATGCGATGCATAATTTCGGATTTGAAGGGGTCGAAGGGTAAATTTTGGGCTAAATAATCAACACATTCTTGATGCGTCTTTATCGTTCCTAACGGTGTGCTGTAATGTTTTCGTGTCAGAATATAGGGTGTTTCCCCTCCTTGATGACTAACTCCAAAAATAATAACCGTATCGGGCTTTTTACATTGATACAGCCTATAGTAGGCATGGGCATACCCCAAAGCACCCCGTTGAAAATCAATATGCGGAACAATTAATCCGACCATGCACTCCTCAGAAGATTGCTGCTCATCGGGTAGAGGTCCCGGTCCCCCTGTCCGCGTAAAAATACCGGACAAAAAAGCACCCAATTCATGTTTTGCAGAGGAATACGACTGACCTGCATGATAAGGGAGACGAACAACTTGCTGTAAAAAAACCTGCTCGGTTTTATTTTTAATTTCCTCAAATCGTTCATTAAGCAGGAACCCATGCTCATCAAGGAATTCAACAATTCGTTCTATCTGTTCGCGAGGTATCAAAGCCCCTTGAAATTCACGCGCAAACTCCAATTGAATATCCCGCAAGGTATGATTTCCGTCTAAACATGCGGCGATAAAGAACGCGGCGGGTGAAAGTGTAATTTCGGTGTTCACATATCCCAGCGGGTCATGAAGACAAATTAAGGTTTGTCCTTGATGATGAATGGGAAACGCCTCTATATTTCTTAAAGGGGGGTATGGTTGGTGCTCATTGATATTCATACATTATCCTAAAGAAATAATTTTAACAGACCTATCTTCATTATAAAACAAATTATAGCCCGTATGCCCGTAATTTATATATAAGGGTGCGTCTACTAATTCCCAAAATCTCTGCAGCACGCGTTCGATTTCCCCCTGCTTCTTTTAAGGCGTTAAGAATAGCCTCCCGTTCCAACTCATCCAATCGTAAGGTAGAAGGACTTTGAGGTTCGTCCCAATCTGAGTAATTTTGAATAAGGTCTGGGAGGTCTTCGGGCATAATCATAGGTCCATTCGCAAGAATAGCGGAACGCTCCATAGCATTTCTTAATTCGCGAACATTCCCAAACCACGGATAGCGAAGGAGTAATCTCTGCACCGAAGGAGATAAAGTCTTATTATAGGGTTTCAAAAATAATTCCGCCAGAGGGAGTATATCATCTATCCGTTCGCGTAAAGGAGGAACATGTATGGTAATCACATGAAGACGATAGAACAAATCCTGACGGAATTTTCCCTCCTGAACCTCAATTTCCAGATTTCGGTTGGTTGCAGAAATAATACGCAAATCCACCTGTATATCTTTCATCCCACCAATCCTTCGAAAGGGTGCCCCTTCCAGAACACGCAATAGTTTCGGTTGAACCGATAATGGCAATTCTCCCACCTCATCTAAAAAAAGCGTGCCCCCATGGGCTTCTTCCAATTGCCCTTTTTGTTGTGTTATAGCCCCCGTAAAAGAGCCGGTTTCGTGACCGAACAAGATACTCTCCGCAAGTGTTTCCGGCAGATGTGTGCAATCCACAACGACAAGAGGTTTTGTTTTCCGTTCGCTGAATTGATGAATAAGCCTTGCTATCCATTCCTTCCCCACACCACTCTCCCCAGTAATAAGCACTATAGCATTTGTAGGAGCCACACGAAAACAGTCCTGAACCACTTTTTTCATAGAATCGCTATAACAAACAAAACCTTCCGGAAGGTTGCCGTATTCTATATTTTCTGACAGATGTATCCCCACCTGTTCCTGTATGACCTCAACTAACTCATCCAAATCCACAGGCTTCTCAAGGTAATCCACCGCACCCTGTTTAATTGCCTGCACCGCATCACGAACATCAATGAAAGCAGTTAACAAAATAACAGGTATTTCCGGAAATTGAGACTTTATCTCAGGCACTTTTTCCACACCGTTTGCGTCTGGCAGACGGACATCCAAAAGAATGAGATTCGCATGCCCCAAAAGCGGCTTTGCATCTTTATAATTAGCCACAGCAAGAACAGAAAAACCGGCACGCGTTAAATATCGAGAGAGCAAATCCCTTTGAGCATTATCATCATCAACGATTAGTATTACTTTTTCTGCATTTTCTTTTTTCATGGGAACAACAAAGGATACTTTATCTTTATATTTCAATCATCATACTACAAATACCCATCATCTGTTAATTCGGCGTATATTTGAAATAGTCACCTTGGTCCCTTTTCCTTCTTGAGATTGGATAGAAAATTTCCACCCGTGCAACAAAACAATTTCATTCACAATACTCAATCCAAGACCTGTCCCCCCTTTCCGTCTGGAGTAATATGGCTTTACAACATTCGGCAAATCCTCTACCGAAATACCGACACCTGTATCTATAATATGAAGGGCAATGGAATTATCTGTTGGCTCAATACGAAGGATAATTTTATCCCCTGCGGAACACGCTTGCACCGCATTCAGAAGAAGATTTAACAAAGCACGACGAAGATATTCGGGATCCGCTTCTATCGTTACATCCATTCCTTCCACCTCAATTTTAATCCCTTTATTTTTTATATCCGTATCTATCAGATTTAATAACTGTTCAATGAGAGGTTGTAAGGGAATAGCCTTCCATTCAGGAGCATGTGGATGTGTTAGTTCTAAAAAGTTATTTATCTGACGAACAGAACGGTCTGTCTCATCAATAATCTTACTGGCATATTTATACGCATCCGAAGTCGGCTCTACTTCTTCCTGTATTGCTTGAGCAAGTCCTCGCACAATACCTAACGGATTTTTTGTCTCGTGTGCCAGGCCTGCCCCTATCTGGGCTAAATGTTCGTTATACTTTGCTTTTTCTCGGGCTAATTTAAGGTCATAAGCATACGATTCCTTTCGTTGATACAAATCCAAAACGACAAATCCTAATATACCTATCCCGACACTTAACAGGGCAAATATCCCAAACCGAATAAGAGTTAAAACATTCATTCCCTGCAACTCCTGAGTATCCAGACAAACTACCAGAGAAAAAGGACCTGTTCCCCATTGACTCCAGGGAATCATACTCTCATTGGCACATGTCGGGTCGGGACATACTGCCATTCCATATCGGTGTTGCCTCCCTTTCTGAAGTTCCTCCATAGAAATGGCTTGTGATAAAAAAACACATTCTTTATCCCAATAAATACGATTTCTTTTTGCAATCTCATTTATATGTGATACGGAAGTTTCACCGGCACTGGCGATTATTTTACCTTCATGATTGAATAACGCTACATATAAAATACCCGGGGTTAATGAGGCACTATTTATTATTTCAACAACCCGTTGGGCACGATAACAACCCATCCGCGTTTGAAGAGATAAAGAGGAGGAAAGGATTTTTATTAGTGTTTGACCCCGCTCAATAAAAACCTGCTGATTATATTGTCGCTCCCGTAGAAAAGAAATTAAAAGAATAAAAATAATCACCCCAATAATAACTGCTGTAAAAATGAAAAGTAATTTTCTATTTTGCCAAATCATATATTCGTCTTAAATATTCACTATTCCTATATTATAAAATGAAGGCTTGCTCTTTTCATTAAAGAGCAAGCCGACAAGTTTTCATCGTTCCTTACTTACTTGCAGGGCAACACCTTCTATTGCATCTTCCCCTACCATTACCACAGGGGGCATTAGGGTTTGGGCAATTATCACATCTGCCATCATTATTGGCATCTACAAAGTTGCCACAGCATTTCCCTGTCCCACTTTTGCAGGATGCCGTACATGGGCAATTATCACATCTGCCATCATTATTGGCATCTTTGAAGTTGTCGCAAACACCATCGCCATTCTTATCCACATAGCAATTGGCTTTACAACAACCCCTCTGACCACCCTGTCCATTCCCTTGTGCCATAGCAAGACTACTCAGCACCAGGACGATTGCGAGTACGCTCAGCGTAAATACGAGTTTCTTTTTCATATTTTTTTCTCCTTCTTGTTAAGGTTTGTTTAGTTTCTTACCATATATTAGCAATCCTCATGCCATTATACTATAAACGACTTACAGCAAATCTCTATGCAAAACTTGCACCTTTCACAAAAAACTCTGCAATTTTTGCACAGCATATAAAGATACGATGAACCGAAATACTCCCTGTGTAAAAAAATATATAAATCTGTTACCTATGTCATACAGGTCAACAAATTATCTTTTATGAATGTCCTTCTTTTCTCAATTGTTGTTCCTGATTTGAACTAACGGAGCATTTCCTATATAATGTTATGTTCAATTGGTGCAAGGTTAACTGTATTTTGAAAAGGTCCGCAAGTTGATGCGTTATAGTTATAATCTATTGTCTGTCTTTGAAGGGATGGATCAAACATCATTTTATATGGCTCTTGAACTGTCTTTTAACATTCGGGGAGGACTTACAAGCCGCTATTTATCCGCAAAACTTGAAACCTCAGAAGAAACCATCAACTATATTTATAGTCTTTATCCGAAGCTCTTCTTTTTTGATTTAAATCGGATAAAAGTAGTTCCGGAAGCCCTGCCTGTTATTCGTAGAGTGCAGAATAATCTGAATAGCCTTGGGGATGTGAATTCTATTTATAAATCATTACAAAATTATTCCAATTCGGAACGTAGGGAATTAGAAAAGAAATTAAAGATAAATCGGGTAATTGGATGGATGTCATTAGCCAGCGAAATTATAGAAACCTTATACAAAACACCGGAATCGGTTCTGGAATATGTTGCGGGTTATTCTTTTTCTGACTTAGCAAAGGAAATTTTTGATTTCTTATGGCAAAGTAAAACAGGGATTGTTCCTATTCAACAGATACGGCAAAGGTTTGCGAACTATAACAACATAGAAATTGAAGAAGCATTAGAAGAATTACTCAACCAGTTTGTCCTCTTTGAACTTTTCCGTTTTAATGGACAAAGCAGATTAAATCGTTTTGTCAGCATCCTTTCCGAAATTCGACATCATAAAGAACAGAAAAAAGAAATCAAAGAGAGATTAAAACAAGCAATCACACCTGCCAATGTTAAAATAAGCCGTATTGAGAGTTGTGGTATCTCATTAGCAGAACGGATATCGTCCCTTCTGGCGAAAGTTGCCGTATCTCCTTTACATTTAACCCCGTCCGGGCAAATTACTCGTTTGGACGAACAACGGATTTCTCGTGATGAACCTGAAAATGCTTATCCCCCTATCGAAACACTTGTTTGGCTGGCTGAAAAAGCAGGATTGCTGGCTCAGGTAGATAATACACTCCGAATTGTAAACCTTGAAGAATTAGTAAATATGTCTTTTACGGAAAGACTTAAAAAGATTTACAAAGCATTTATCAAAGATGACGAAAAACTTTCCTCATTATCCGCAACCCTTCTGGAATTGCAGACATTAAAGCCTTACACATGGTACTCTTTAAATGAATTTGGAAAACGAGTTTATGCTCGTTATTGCGAATTGTCCCATTATACATTAAAACAGACAAAGGACAATTTCTGGGAATATTCAACTTCGGGAGAATATTGCGAAGAAAAAGACTGCGCCGTTTTTATAGAGAACACACTCTTCTGGTTTGGCATTATTGAACTTGGCTCTGCAAAAAAAGAACGATTTTTCCGTATCAGCGAAATTGGGGAATTTCTCCTATTCTCATTAGAACCCACGAAAAAGTTAAAAGAAAAATACATCAAAAAACATGAATGGATAGTCCAGCCCAATTTTGAAATTATTGTTCCCACAGTTAATACCGACCCCCTACAACTAATCTGGATAGAACTATTTGCTCAGAAGAAAAGCAATGGCGGTCCTGTTTCTATATATTCGATTACCAAAGAATCTTTCTTAAAAGGATTGCAAAGCGGTGCTGACCCTAATCAATTCATTCAACACTTAATACAGAATGCCCGCAAACAGCAAATCCCGGACATAGTTATCTCAACAATAGAAGATTGGCTGCATACGGTTAAACGTGTAAAAGTTCGCCCTGTTATTTTAATAGAAGCCCCGGACTCCGTCCTGATTGCAGATTTATTACACCGCAAGAAACTTTCCGAAATACTACATCCGATTTCACCAAATCAGACAGCCTATGCTCGTGGAATACTTTTATCCGAAATTAAGGCACTTCTCGAAAAAGAAGGATTTGTTGTGGAGTAAAAAGAAAAGAATAAAATCAATCCTCAACGACAGTATTGATAAACCCACGAGCCCACCGATACTTTTCAAAAGGTGGCATAGTCATTTTTGCCTGTGTGTCTTTTCTTAAATGCCGGGGCAATAGCCATCTTCACCATCAAGGCATGCATGATATCCCCCGTAATTAAAAAATTGGATAAGTCGTAATAACTCACTTAAACCGATTGCCCAATCCTGCGGGTTATAATCGGAACTGTGGGGAATACAGCTTTTATCCCCATTAATCCCGGGGATATATCCATCTTCAGACATTTCATTCGGAAGTGCACAATGGTAGCCATTGGAGTTGAAAAACTGGATTACACGAAGTAATTCGGATAAGTTTATTTGCCAATCACCATTCGGGTCTGCACTATGCGGAGGTTTTTCTCCTTCGCCTTCCCCTTCTATACCCTCAGAAGAACCTTCTACCGAACCTTCGGATATCCCTTCTCCCTCTACGAAACCTTCTAATATACCTTCCCCTTCAACACCCTCAGCAAAACCTTCTACCGAACCTTCGGATGTCCCTTCTCCCTCTACGAAACCTTCTAACATACCTTCCCCTTCAACACCCTCAGTAAAACCTTCTACCGAACCTTCGGATATCCCTTCTCCCTCCACAGAACCTTCTAATATACCTTCCCCTTCAACACCCTCAGCAAAACCTTCTTGTGTCCCTTCACTACAAGGTCCCGAAGATATTACAAAATCAATGGAACTATTAGGTGGCACTTTCTCCCCTGCTAATGGGGATTGGCTAATCACTATACCTTTTCTTATAGAGGGATGACATTGCTCAGTAATATCACCCACAGTTAGACCTGCAGAAATAATTATGTTTTGTGCCATAGTCTGACTGTATTGCACGATGTTTGGAACTTTTATCAGACATGGACCGATGGAAACTATAAAGTTCACCTCAGTCCCCGGCGGAACCTGAAGTCCTGCCTGTGGATATTGGTTTATTACCCTATTTGCAGAAATGGAATCATCACACTGTTCCGTCACGATACCTACTTCCAATCCAGCATTGGCTATCATATTTTCTGCATCTATACGAAATTGCCAGATTATATTCGGCACAAGAACGGGACAGGGACCTGATGAGACCACAATATCAACCGTGCTACCCGGAGGCAGGCTTGTCCCTTCAATAGGATTTTGACTTATAACTCTTCCTGCTTCCACTTCATCATTACATTGCTCCGTTATGCTACCTAATAGTAATCCTACGGATGTCAATGCCGTTTCGACTTCTGCTGTGGTCATACCTATCACATGGGGAACAGTTATCGGGCAAGGTCCCGTAGATAATACAAGGGATACAGAACTTCCTATTTCCACTGTAGTGCCTGCGGGTGGGTCCTGGTTAACAACATAGCCTGATGGATATTCATCGTTACATGTTTCTGTAATATCTCCCACGGTTAACCATGCTTTTGTGATGGCAGCGGAAGCCTCACTTTGTTTAATTCCTACCACATGGGGTACCTGTGATTTGTCTGTAAAGATACACCGAACATAGCGATGTTTATCCATCGAAAAAGCACATCTCGGATAGGTCGCTGACATATCGCCAAAGTCGCCTTCCCAGCGAAGAAATTTCCAACCTTCTGTCGTTTCGATTCTTTCACAACGGATATATGTCCATTCAAGATAAGTATAGGAATACAAACCCGGTGTAAGTATGATAGGGTCTTCGAAGCCCTCCTGAAGAGAAACATTTCCATTCCCTATAATTTCTAATGTTAAATCGTAATACGGTTTTGGGATAAATACCGCAGTAATATCTCGGTCCTGGTCCATCAGCAATTGGAGCAGTATATAACTATTGGGGTCGTTCTCCCCATAATCTCCTTCCCAGTGTTCAAATCGCCATAATGGGTTGGTTTGATATGTAACTATATTTACATAAACATCGCTGGAATAACGATGTGGGTTTCCAAAAGGACCCGGAGTAGTTCCCCCTTCACCTACGATATTAACATTTAATATATGTCCCATGCTGGTAAATCGGGCATCAATACTTTTATCACTGTCCATTACTATCTGTATAAACTCACTTGAACCTACTGCATCGCCTGACCAACCCCCAAAATAAACACCTGGGGTGGTTGCCACACTAATATCTACGGTTTGTCCCGAAGGATATTCATGAACACCCGGCCCAGGAAAAGTCGTGCCTGTCGCATCTCCACTATGCGTTATTGTTAATCGAAATGTTGTTTTCGGAGAAACATTGTTGACTGTTTTCGTTTTGTTCACATCAACTTGAGCATAAAGATTTGCTCCTAAAAAACTTTTTTCCCAATTGCTGAACGACAGGCCTATGTTTGGAATATCATTAGCAAAAGTAGTTGTATTCAAATTAGAACGATACATCTTTAAATCCGAGGAAAAAGATATTCGGTCTCTAACATTTGTGTCAAATTTATAAAAAGTCCTTTCCTCTGCAAATAATATGGGTGTCATAAAAAGAGACAGCAGAAGTATAATCAAACACCCCGTATAATTTTTATTCCACATGTTTTAATATCCTGTGTTATTTTTCTTGTTTTATCAATTAAAAAATTTACATGGTAAAGCCTAACATAATTATACTATCCTTTTGTATAAATTCATTAAAAAAGGTTATATTTATGAAGTATTTATTATTAAGATTGTCTTTGATAATTCCTTCTCTTCTCCTATTATCGGGAAAGGCTTTATGTATAGAGCATACCCCAAAAGCCATTATCTTATATACGGAGGCTAACTCCGAATGGGTTTCTGTAGGGAATAAGGTCTCCGCTGTTTTGAGTAATGGGTTATACCCAACAAAGGATATGCCCATAGAGGAATTTCTTTCTAATCAGGATATTTTAAATAATACAGATTTACTGGTTATTGTTCCCGGTTTCTCTTTACCTTCTTTGACAGCACCTTCTATCATGGAATTTATCAAACGAGGTGGGGATTTAATTGCCTTCGGTGTGCCTCTCTGGAACAATAACTATATCTGGGACGGCAATCGTTGTATAAAACCTATGCAATTTGTTCAGGAACATTTTTCCTCATTAGTCCCCAATTCATCTTTTATCACGGAAGAGAATATAAAAGACTGGCAAAGAGAGAGCAACCATCGGCAAGCACCTGTAATTTTCGAGTATCAGTCTTTGAAAGATATTGTTCCGAACCAAACATTACACGGTTTTCATGTTTCTACCATAGATATGAAAGGCTGGGATATCTTTGCAACCCCAGCTCTGGAAAATCCGTTTCCAAATAATTATCAGGTTACGGTTTTCTTTGCTAAAGGGAGTAAGGCAACGGATTATCTAACTATCGAATGGCGTGAGAAAGACGGTTCGAGATGGATTACCTCTGTGCCTTTAAGTACGGATTGGCAGTTTTATGCATTGACGCCGGACAGGTTTAAGTTATGGGAGTTTCCTTCGCGGGCTGGCACCTCATTTAACCCTCAAAATGCTGTTAAGGTTTGTATCGGCTTGACAATGAGCCATTCGCCTATTGCTGGCGGAAGGCATGAATTTTGGGTTGCAGGTTTAGGAACAGCACCAATAACACCCCAACATCAAATACTCCTACAAACGACAGACCTACCTAAATTAGAACTGTTTTATCCAGAATATAAATTTTATACTTCAAACGATGTTCGTTCCATTTCAACAGATACAGAGTTAGCATTAAAAGAATTGGCAATGTCTGTCCCTAAACAGTTTTTATTAATTCACCCTCGACCTCGTGGAGGAGGATTTGATAAGCATCGCTCATGGCGATGGATACCGTTAATACATGCATGGGGAAAGAAAAAGGATTATCGGGGAACTATCTCTGCGATGATGATATATAATGATGAGCCTTATAAAAATTCTGTTCAAACTTGCTTCGCTATTCAAGAGCCAGAATGGTATCTGGATAAACAATTTATAGATTACTTTTCTGAATGGGCAAAGAAATTACGAGGGGGCACTTTCCTTATTGATGGGGGTTGTGCCTATTACACGGTTTTTCCAGAACAGGCGTTACCCATGGGGGCTACTATTTATTCAACATCTGAAACGGATTATTCAAATGCGAGTATTCAGTTATTATTACGAAACCACAAAGGGAAATTGCTATGGAAAAATGAAACGCCTATCCAACTGAACAAACAACAAATATCTCGCATTGCAGAGAATATCCCTTATCCACAAACAGCGGGGAACAATATTCGTGTGGAATGTTATCTTATAGTGAATGGAGAAAAGAGCGATTATGTATATCATGAGTTAAATTGCTGGAAACCACGAACGAAAAAAGAGTTTATTAAAATCAAAAATGGCGATTTCATCTATCGTGGAAAACGGTGGTGTCCCCATGGTGTAAATTACATGCCTTCATCAGGGATAGGTGTGGAATGGTGGCGTTATTTCGAATATTGGATGGGAGCAGAGGCGTATGACCCATGGATTATTCAACGCGATTTGCAGCGAATTGCAGGAATGGGAATGAATTCCATCAGTGTATTTCAATACCACGATGTAATGAAAGACCAGAACCTCCTCGATTTATTATATCGAGCAGACCAGTTAGGTCTGAAGGTCAATCTATCTTTACGACCTGGCACTCCATTTGATTTTGAGTGGGATAAAATAAAGGAAATGATTAATTATTACCGTTTATCGGAGCATGATGAAGTGTTTACCTACGATTTAGCATGGGAACCTATGTTCCCGGGACATGAAGGCAGAAAACGATGGGATAAACAATGGTCAACGTGGGTTGTTGAGAGGTATGGCTCTATTGAAAATGCAGAAAAGGATTGGAAATATCCCATCCCCCGAGATGAAAATGGAAATATTACAAATCCTAAAGACGAGATGTTGACAAAAGATGGTGAATGGCGTGTTATGGTGTGTGCTTACCGCCGTTTTCTGGATACCCTGCTATACGAATATTACAATCGAGCGAGAACTTTAATCCATTCTGTTGATACAAATCATGCTGTAAGTTTCCGCATGACAGAAGGGTCAAATCCTACCAACAATGGGGCAAATCCACTTCCGTATGATTGGTATTACTTATCGCACGCCGTGGATATATTAGAACCCGAAGCCTACGGCAGAATTGGAAACTGGGAAATGGTAAAACCCGGCTGGTTTCAGGTAAAATACGGCTCGTTTTGCAATCCCGATATCCCCTTATTCTGGGCAGAGATAGGGTATAGCGTCTATCGGAATAATGAAGAGCAAACTCATCGTGCATTAAAATTTCAAGCAGATTATTTCAGAGATTTTTATCAAATGCTATACAGAAGCAACTCCGACGGTGTTTACTTCTGGTGGTATCCCGGCGGGTATCGTGTAAACGAGAAAAGTGATTTTGGAATTATCAACCCGGATGGAACTTATCGACCTGCCACCGCGGTTATAAAAGAACATGCAAAAATTTTCCATAAACAAAAATCTCAGCCTTATGATTGTGAAATAAAAATTGACCGTGATAAAACCTCTATGGGTGTCGCGGGCATTTATAACGATGTAAAAGAAACATTCTGGCAATTAATACATGAAGGGAAAAATCCCAAATTAGTTAGTGAAGGGACAGAAACAAATTCAAAAAATTGTCCTTTATTAGCAATAGGAAATGTCCCGTGTAATAATAGCAATCCACCCAAATATTTAGATGCCTTTTTTGACTCCGTAATATGGATAGATGGTAAAGGAGAAAAAGCAATTGGCAAAGATGATACACTTCAACTGCCGAATGAGACCGAAAAAGTAAAGTTAAGAGTAATATGCACCAATTTAGGGGAGGCAGAATGGATTTGCGGCTCAGAACAAAACCTTTCAGAAGGTAATGTCTCTTTACTTATTCATACGGAACAAAAACAGCAACGAATTCCGTTACAGAAATCATTAAAACGCGGAGAAACTACCGAATTCTACTTCGAGATACCTGCAAACAAAGAAGGTTCCATTCAATTGACTATGGAAAGTTTCAATCGCACCCTTTTCGGCCCTAAATTCACATTCAGAATCCAAAAAAATTAATACGCTCAATATACCTTTTAAATTTTTAATGTTAATTTCTATATAGACAAACATCCGATACCCATGAATAAACCTCTATCGCGGTTTATCTCTCGACGGAGTCTATGGTGCCAGCACCTAAAACAATATCGTTATCATAAAAAACGGCAGTTTGTCCCGGCGTAATTGCTGATTGGAATTCGTCGAAGGTAACACGAACTATTTTTCCGTGCTCGTTGGCTTTCTCTAATTGTGCTGATGCGGGTTCATGTCGAAGCCGTATTTTACAACGGATTTTCATAGGTATATTAGGTGCGTTAGGAGAAGAAAAACGAAAAGAATCTACAGCACACTTAAATTACCTAAGCCCCTGTATGTCTATAGGTGAATTCTCTCCCTATGGAAAAGTGGTTATCAAAAAAACAAAAAGCAATTTGCTATAAAAAAATCCCGAATATAAAATAGGGTGATTACCTATATAAATCCACCAAGAGGTTGGAGGTTAAAATGAATGAAATTCCATAGAGACGAATAATTATTCGTCTCTACTATACACCGTGCTATAGGCCATTCCCATCTCCTTACTTGCTCTATGGGCGGATACTTCTAACTCAAATAACTTTACTAACATTAACAGCCATACATAAGTAAGTCGAGTCTTTTCCAGAACACTGCCTCGCCTCGGTAATCATTTCCGACAACAGGCATAGCATTTATAGATACATCTCCTTATCTAACCGACCTGTTCGGAGGAGAAAAAAGGGCAGGTAGTATAAGTTTTAAGCAATCCCAAGGCTTGCAGGTACCTGCAAGCCTTCTCTTCATCGGCTGCCTTCTTGGCTACTTCCATAATCTCCATGCTCTTTCCTCCTATATCTATTT